>CAXSER010000040.1:0-13006 GCA_964236315.1 uncultured Acetobacteraceae bacterium
GCAGAGCCCAGCCTAGCTTTCCTGTGGTGCCGCTCAAAGAAAAGGGCCGGGATCGCTCCCGGCCCTTTCCCGTTGTCGCGGCTGCTGCCCTAGAACAGCTGCTCGCCGTGCAGGACCAGATCGAGACCCTCCATCTCCTGCTCGCGGTCCACGCGCAGGCCGATCGTGACCTTGATCAGCATGAGCAGGACGAACGAGACGACGCTGCTCCACACCAGGGTGACCACGACTGCCTCGGCCTGGATCAGCAGCTGGGCGATGCTGCCGCTGGTGCCGTCGGGCGAGGCGTCGGTGGCCGACAGCGGGCCGTAGGCGAACACGCCGGTGAGCAGCGCGCCGACGATGCCGCCCACGCCGTGCACGCCCCAGGTGTCGAGGCTGTCGTCGTAGCCGAGCACGTGCTTGAGCCAGGTTGCCGACCAGAAGCAGATCACGCCGGCGGCGACGCCGATGACAATGGACGCGCCGGGGAGCACGAAGCCGGAGGCCGGGGTGATCGCCACCAGGCCGGCGACGGCGCCGGAGATAATGCCGAGTACCGACGGCTTTCCCTTGGTGATCCACTCGGCGAACATCCAGCCGAGCGCCGCGGCGGCGGTGGCGATCTGCGTGACGGCCATCGCCATGCCGGCGCGGCCGTTGGCGCCGACCGCCGAGCCCGCGTTGAAGCCGAACCAGCCGACCCAGAGCAGCGAGGCGCCGATCACGGCCAGGGTCAGGTTGTGCGGCGCCATGTTGTCGTTGCCGTAGCCCACGCGCTTGCCGAGCACGAGGCAGCACACCAGACCGGCGACGCCCGCGTTGATGTGCACCACGGTGCCGCCGGCGAAGTCCAGAGTGCCGGCCTTGGACAGCCAGCCGGTCGGCGCCCAGACCCAGTGGGCGATCGGGCTGTAGACAATCAGCGACCACAGCACCATGAACACGCACATCGCGGAGAACTTCATCCGGTCGGCGAAGGCGCCGCAGATCAGCGCGGGTGTGATGATCGCGAAGGTCATCTGGTACATCATGTAGACGCTCTCGGGGATCGTCTGCGGCGAGGCCGCATCCGTTCCCGCGCCGAGCACGAAGCCGACGTCGGCGCCCTTGGTGATGTGCGCCGCGATGCCGTCGAGGAAGAAGCGCGACATGTCGCCGAAGTAGCCGGCGGTCGCCCCGGTGCCGTTGGTAAAGGCCAGGCTGTAGCCGGCCACCATCCAGGTGATGGTGATCAGGCAGCAGATCGCGAAGGACTGCATCAGCGTCGCGAGGATGTTCTTCTTGCGCACCATGCCGGCGTAGAACAGCGCCAGGCCGGGGATCGTCATCATCAGCACGAGCGCGGTGCTGGTCAGCATCCAGGCGGTGTCGCCGGAGTCGATCTTGGGCGGGTCGGTGGAGACGGGCGCGGCCGGGGCGGTGGAGGCGGGCGAGGCGTTCGGCGCGGGCTGGACGCCGCTGCCGGGGGTGGTGGGCGCGACGCCGGCGGGAGCCGCGGTGGTGGCGGCAGGCTGGGCGGCAGACGGGCTGGCTGCGACCAGCGCCACCGCGCCGAGCGCCAGCACGCCGGCAAGGCCGAGGCGAGCGCGGCGCATCAGGGCAGCGCGCATCCGGCTGGCGGCCTGCCTTCGCATCGGGACCGCGGTCAAAGCGCCTCTCCGTCCAGTTCGCCGGTGCGGATGCGCACGGCCCGGTCCAGGTCCATGACGAAGATCTTGCCGTCGCCGATCTTGCCGGTGTGCGCCGCCTTCATGATCGCCTCCACGACCTGCTCGGCCAGCTCGGACGGGACTGCGACCTCGACCTTCACCTTGGGCAGGAAGCTGACGTGGTACTCGGCGCCGCGGTAGATCTCCGTCTGGCCCTTCTGCCGGCCGAAGCCCTTGACCTCGGACACTGTCAGGCCCTGCACGCCGAGCGGCGTCAGTGCCTCGCGCACGTCGTCGAGCTTGAACGGCTTGATGATCGCGATCACCAGCTTCACTTGCGTTGTCCTCCACCATCCGCCCGGTGGGCGGCGTCCTGCACCGTTCTTTCAAGAACCGTGCCGGTCACGCCCTGGGCGCGCTTCGCCCGGCGGGGTGCAGGCGCCGCCACCCGAGGTTGCAGGAGATCGATCCCGTCCTTGATCGCGCAGGCTGGTGCTGCGACGACGCGGCGAGGGGGCGTCCGGGGTTACGGCTGCCGGCGACGCACCATCTTGATATCGCGGGCGGTGCATCACATGCCCGTGCAGCAGGCAACCGGCTTCGCAGGCCGCACCACAGGCACCGCAATGGTATGCCTAGGAAACAGGCAGGAGTGACGGCGATCGAAGGTGACACCATGCCCGGCCATGCCGGCCGGCGACACGCCCCGGGGGTGGCAACAGAGTCCGCGATGCTGTCTGACCGTGGCGTTGCCAGGGCATCGGACCGGGCCCGCGTCGCGCTCCGGCCCGCCGGACGCGGCACGACACACGGGGATCTCGGCGACGTGGATGTCTGTGTGGTGGGGGCAGGGCCGGTGGGCGGCACGCTGGCCTGCCGACTGCAGGCGGCAGGCGTGACGGTGGCGATCGTCGACCACGCCGAGCTGCCGCCGATGGAGCATCCTGACTTCGACGGCCGCGCCTATGCGGTGGCGGCCGGGTCGCGACGCCTGCTGGAGGCGGCCGGGCTCTGGCAGGAGCTGCCGCAGCCCACCTGCGCGATCACCGACATCCGCATCTCCGACGGCCGTGTCGGCCGTTCGGCCTCCAGACTGTTCCTGCACTTCGACGTGCGCGACCGCGACGCAAAAGGCCCGGGCGGGGCGGAGGCGATGGGCTGGATGGTGGAGGCGCGCAGCCTGCGCGTGGCGCTCAACCGTGCCCTGCGCGACCGCCCGGGCCTGAGCCTGCATGCGCCGGCGGAGGCCGTGGTCGAGCCGTCGGCGGGACACGCGCTGGTGCACCTGCCGGCCGGCACGCTGCGGGCGCGGCTCGTGGTGTCGGCGGAGGGACGGTCAAGCCGGCTGCGCGACGCTGCCGGCATCCGCACGACCCGCCTGCCCTATCGTCAAGTCGGCATGGTCTGCGCCATCGCCCACGAGTTGCCGCACCACGGCACCGCGCTCGAGCACTTCCTGCCGGGCGGCCCGTTCGCGCAGCTGCCGATGTGCGCCACCGAGGGCGCGCCGAACGTGTCGGCGATCGTGTGGACCGAGCGCACGGCGCTGGGCGAGCGGATGATGCGCCTCGGCGACGCGACCTACGGGCGCGAGGTGGCTCGGCGGCTCGGGGACCACCTCGGCGCGGTGCGGCTGATCGGGCGACGCTGGTTGTATCCTCTCTCGGCGATGCACGCGCACCGCTACGTGGACCACCGGCTGGCGCTGGTCGGCGATGCGGCGCACGGCATCCATCCTATTGCCGGCCAAGGCCTAAATCTCGGCTTCCGCGACGTGCTGGCGCTGTCCGCCCTGGTGATAGAGGCGGTAGGCGACGGCCGCGATCCCGGCGATCCGGCGCTGCTGGCGCGCTACCAGCGGGCGCGGCGTCCGGACAACCTGCTGATGCTGGCCGCGACCGACGGCCTCGACCGGCTGTTCAGCAGCGACAGCCGGCTGCTGCGCGGCGTGCGCGACATCGGCATCGCCGGAGTGCAGCGCCTGCCCGGCCTCAAGCGCGCCTTCATGACCCGCGCGATGGGAATGTGACGCTTGCCGGGGCGTGGCAGGCGGTCGGCTTGGCGGCGCGGGCGAGATGACGCTTCCTTTCGCCGGCGGCGCGATCCACAGTCCGGCGGATGCAGATCCATGCAAGCTGTGCGGCGCGCGACGGCGCAGGCGTCCTGTTGCTTGGGCCCCCCGGCGCGGGGAAATCCGACCTGCTGCTCCGCCTGCTGGACCGTGGCTTCGAGCTGGTGGCGGACGACCGGGTCGAGATCGAGGCCGACCAGGCACGCGCGCCGGCGACCCTGGCCGGCCTGCTCGAGGTGCGCGGGTTCGGCATCGTCAGGCTGCCCTACCGCGCGGTGGCGACCCTGTTCCTTGCGGTTGAGCTTGCCGCCGACGGCGATGCGGTGCCGCGTCTTCCGGTGCCCCGACGCCATCCCTCGCCCGACCTGCCGCTGGTGACCGTGGACCCGGAGAGCGCATCGGCGGCGCCACGTGTGTGCCTGGCGCTGGACTGCGCGCTTGGCCGTGTCAGCCAGCTGGCTGGCGCGTTCGCGTGACGCCAAGCACGCAGATCGGCGGGGTTGGACGCGGTCGACCAACTGGCGCGACAGCAGGCGGGTCCGGGCGAGCATGCGTCTGTTGCGGGGCAGTCGCGTCGTCTGCGCAGCGCGCATGGCGGATCGGCAGCTACGGTCGGCATGACCTGCCCATCCCTTTCCGGGCCATGTCGGCCGGGGTTGCACTTTCCCTGGTTTTTGGCGGGCCGGAAGATGGTGGGAAGGCCCGTGGGTGCAGTCCTTCCGCCTCGCGCGGCGACCAGTCCGCGCGCTGGCACGGGAGCGGGTTGTTCACCTTCCGTGTGCAGAATGCCCCCGGTGCTGGACGCGCGACGATGGCACCGCCATGTGTTGGCGGGCGCGATCTGGCCAAGAACCGTCTGGCACCGTATAGGCGGCATCGACCGGGCCGGCCTGGAACGGCACAACGCTGGCAGGCCAGGAGAAATCCTGGAGCGGCATGTCGTCATCATGTGGCTCGGCACGGGATCGTGTTGCAGGAACGCGGACAGAAGGTCCGGGCATCGCACACCGCGACATACCCGCGGGGCAGGCGATGCGTCGTGGCGGCGAGGATTGCCGGGTGGCCCTGAGCAGGGCCACGAGGCGATGCTGGGACCATCCGCGACAAGCGGCACCGAGGTCGGGCTCGATCCGACAGATCAGGCGCAGGAGGCCTGAGCAGGACCCATGATCGGAATAGTGCTGGTGACGCACGGCAGGCTCGCCGTGGAGTTGCGTTCGGCGATGGAGCATGTCGTCGGCGAACAACGCAACGTCGCGACGATGTGCATCGGCGCCGACGACGACATCGATCGCTGTCGCGAGGAGATCCAAGCCAGGATCGCCGACGTCGACCAGGGGGACGGCGTGGTGCTGCTGACCGACATGTTCGGCGGCACGCCGTCGAACCTGGCGATCTCGATGATGGACCGCGAGGGCGTGGAGGTGATCGGGGGCGTCAACCTGCCCATGTTGGTCAAGCTGGCCAAGGTGCGCTCGCTGCAGACGCTGTCCGAGTGCGTGGACTGCGCGGAACTGGCCGGACGCAAGTACATCTGTGCGGCCTCGCACGCGCCGGCGCACGGGCCTACCGCGCTGGCAGAGCAGTGCCGCAAGAACATGGCGCCGCAGCCAGTGGCAGGGCCGCTGCGCAAGGCGCAGGGCTGAGGCGCCGGTCGTGGCGCCGAATGGCCGCAGGCCGGCTGGGCTGGCGCGCGAGGCAGGGTGGTCCGCAGTGCTGCCGGGCATGACCGTGGTGGCGGGCTCGTGAGCGATCCCGCCGTCGACCCCGTGCTGGGCCGCGTCGTGGTGGTGCGCAACCGCCGCGGCCTGCATGCCCGCGCCGCCGCGCGTTTCGTCGCCATGGCAGAGCGCTTCGCCGCCTCCGTCGAGGTGGCACGGGCGGAGACGATGGACCAGAGCGTCTCCGCGCGTTCCATCATGGGGTTGATGATGCTGGGCGTGGGCCAGGGGTCGAGCCTGTCGCTGCGCGCCCAGGGCTGGGACGCCAAGGAGGCGATCGAGGCGCTCGCCACCCTCGTGGAGTCGGGATTTGATGAACAGGAATGAGGACGTGGCCGCGGGGTCCGACGTCCCTGTCCCATCCGTCCCGCGAGCGGAGCGGCGCCTCTCCGGCATCCCCGTCGGCGCGGGCATCGCGATCGGCCCGGCCTTCCCGGCCCGAGAGGCGCCGGCGGAGTTCACCCGTGGCACAATCGCCGTGGGCGGCGTGGCGGCCGAGGGCGAGCGGCTGGAGCAGGCGATCCTGCGCTCGCGCAAGCAGGTGGCCAAGCTGCGGCAGAAGCTGCTGATCCTGCCCGAGGACAGCCAGGCGGAGCTGGCGCCGCTGCTCGACGCCTACATGCAGATGCTCGGGCCCTCGCGCCTGATCCGCGGCGCGCGGGTGCGCATCCGCGACAAGCTTGTGTCCGCAGAGACCGCGGTCGCCGACGAGGGCGAGCAGGTGGCGCGCGCGCTGCTGGCGCTGCCCGGCGACGACCCCGCCGGGCTGCAGCGCCGCGCCGACGAGGTGCGCGAGATCGGCCGCCGGCTGATCCGCAACCTGGCGCAGGCGCCGTTCCGCTCGCTGGGCGCCGTGCCGGCGGGTTCGGTGCTGGTTGCCGAGGCGCTGCGCCCGGCTGATGCGGCCCTGATCGACCCCGCGCGCGTCGCCGGCGTGGTCACAGAGGAGGGTGGCAGCGACGGCCACACCGCGATCATGCTGCGCGCTCTCGGCATCCCCTCGGTGCTCGGCGCGGCCGGGCTGGCGGTGGCGGCCCGTGCCGGCTGCCAGATGATCGTCGATGGCAGCGCCGGCACCGTGGTGGTCAACCCGGCCGCCGACACCCTGGCGCGTGCCCGCCAGGGGGTCGCCGCCTTTACCCGCGAGCGGCAGAAGCTCGCCCGGCTGCGCCGCCTGCCCGCCCGCACCACCGACGGCTCCGAGGTGGAGCTGCACGCGAACTTCGAGATTCCCGCGGAGCTGGCGCTGATCGCGCAGTCCGGCGCCACCGGCATCGGCCTGCTGCGCTCCGAGTTCCTGTTCATGAACCGCGACACCGTGCCGGACGAGCAGGACCAGTTCGAGACCTACCGCAGCGTCGTCGAGGCGATGAGCGGCGACAGCGTGACCGTACGGGTGCTCGACTGGGGCGGCGAGAAGCAGCTCGACTCGCTGTCGGCGGAGAGTTTCGGCGCGGCGGCGGACCGCAACCCGGCGCTCGGCGTGCGCGGCATCCGGCTGCTGCTGCGCCACCCCGCTTTGTTCGAGACGCAGCTCGCGGCGATCCTGCGCGCGGCACCGTTCGGGCCGTTGCGCATCCTGCTGCCGATGGTGACCAACGTGTCCGAACTGCGCCAGGCGCGCGAGATCCTGGAGCGCGTGGCGCGCAGGCTGCGCAGGCGGGGCGAGAAGATCCCGGAGAAGCTGCCGCCGCTCGGCGTGATGATCGAGACTCCCGGCGCCGCCCTGTCCGCCGACGCGCTGGCACTGGAGGCCGACTTCTTCGCCATCGGCACCAACGACCTCGCGATGTACACGCTTGCCGTGGACCGCTCGCTGTCCGAGGTGGCGGCAATCTACGATCCGCTGCACCCGGCCGTGCTTCGCCTGGTGCAGTTCGCCATCGAGGCGGCGCTGCGGGTGCGCAAGCCGGTGTCGGTGTGCGGCGAGATGGCCGGCAACCCGAAGTTCACCCCGTTGTTGCTGGGGCTCGGCCTGCGCTGCTTCAGCATGAACGCGTCGGCGGTGCCGAGGGTCAAGCAGGTGGTGCGTGGCGCCGCGGTGGACGAGTGCATCCGCTTTGCCCGCAAGGTCATGGAGCAGGGTGACCCCGCGCGGATCCGCGAGCTGGTCCTGGGCTGAGGCCGGCGGGCAAGGTCGATGCCGTGCCTTCGGGCGCGGGCCATGAGCCTTGCCGAAGGCTTGCGCCAGAGTATCGTTTCCGGGTCTTGGGACTTCAGGCATCCGGCGGGCGCGGCCGGTGCAGGGCGTTCCTGGCCGCGGGTGGGCAACCATTCACCTGTGGTGCGTTCTGCTCCGGTATTCCGGGAGAACCTGTTGATGTCCAGTTCCACGACGCCGCGGATCACCGAGGGCCGCCCCTATCCGCTGGGCGCCACCTGGACCGGGCGTGGCGTGAACTTCGCGCTGTTCTCCGCCAATGCCACCGCCGTCGAGCTCTGCCTGTTCGACGCCGACGGCACGACGGAGCTCGCCCGCGTCAGGCTGCCGGAATACACCGACGAGATCTTCCACGGCTTCCTGCCCGACGCGCATCCGGGCACCGTCTACGGCTACCGGGTGCATGGTCCCTACGAGCCGGAGCAGGGTCACCGCTTCAACCCCAACAAGCTGGTGCTCGATCCCTACGCCAAGGCGGTGGTCGGCCAGCTCAAGTGGGACCCGGCCGTGTTCGGCTACACGATCGGCCACGAGGACGGTGACCTGTCTTATGACGAGCGCGACAGCGCCCGTTTCATGCCGAAGAGCCGGGTGATCGACCCGGCATTCACCTGGGGCGGCGATCGCAGCCCGATGGTGCCGTGGGACAAGACGGTGCTGTACGAGACCCACGTGCGCGGCTTCACCATGAAGCACCCGGCGGTCCCCGAGGAGATGCGTGGCACGTTCCGCGGCCTGGGCGTGCCGGAGGTGATCAGGCATATCAAGTCGCTCGGCGTGACCTCGGTCGAGCTGCTGCCGGTGCACATGTTCATCGACGACGACTATCTCCAGGACAAGGGGATGGTGAACTACTGGGGCTACAACTCCATCAGCTTCTTCGCGCCGGCGCGGCGCTATGCCACCAACCACGGCTATGCCTCGCTCGAGTTCAAGGAGATGGTGGCGCGGCTGCATGATGCCGGGCTCGAGGTCATCATGGACGTGGTGTACAACCACACCGCCGAGGGCAACGAGCGCGGGGCGACTCTGTCGTTCAAGGGCATCGACAACGCATCGTACTACCGGCTGCTGCCGGATCAGAAGCGCTACTACATCAACGACACCGGCACGGGGAACACGGTCAATCTGTCGCACCCTCGGGTGATCCAGATGGTCACCGACAGCCTGCGCTACTGGGTCACCGAGATGCATGTCGACGGGTTCCGCTTCGACCTCGGCACCATCCTGGCGCGCGAGCCGCACGGCTTCGACGAGCAGTCAGGCTTCCTCAAGGCATGCGGCCAGGACCCGATCCTGAGTCAGGTCAAGCTGATCGCGGAGCCGTGGGACTGCGGGCCTGGCGGCTACCAGGTCGGCGCGTTCCCGCCGGGCTGGGCAGAGTGGAACGACCGCTACCGCGACGACGTGCGCTCGTTCTGGAAGGGCGACCAGGGCACGCTACCGAAGCTCGCGTCCCGGCTGACCGGGAGCGCGGATTTCTTCAACCGTCGCGGCCGTCAGACCTGGGCCGGGGTCAACTTCCTTACGGCGCACGACGGGTTCACGCTCAACGACACGGTGAGCTACGATGAGAAGCACAACGAGGCAAACGGCGAGGACAACAAGGACGGCAACTCGAACAACCACAGCGCGAACTACGGTGTCGAAGGCCCGACCGACGACCCGGAGATCAACGCCGTGCGCGAGCGCCAGATGCGCAACATGATGGCGACGCTGCTGCTGTCGCGCGGCACGCCGATGATCCTGGCGGGTGACGAGTTCGGTCGCACGCAGCAGGGCAACAACAACGCGTACTGCCAGGACGACGAGATCTCCTGGGTGAACTGGGACATCAAGGAAAAGGGGGAGGAGCTGATCCGCTTCGTCTCCGACGTGGCGGCGCTGCGGCGCAGGCTGCCGGTCCTGCATCGCACGCGGTTCCTGTCGGCGGAGTGGAACGACGAGTTGGGCGTCAAGGACGTGACTTGGCTCAGCCCGGACGACACTGAGATGACGGCGGAGCAGTGGGAGGACGCGTCGGCGCATTGCGTGGGGGGGCTGCTCGCCCGCCGCGCGCAGGCGACGGGCATCGCGCGGCGTGGCGACGACCAGACGCTGCTGCTGGTGGTGAACTCCTACCACGACATGGTGCCGTTCAAGCTTCCAACCGTGGTGGGCGGGACCTCGTGGCACCGGCTGATAGACACCAACCTGGTCAGGGTCGACGACCTCAACCTGGTGAAGGGCGAGGCGACCACACTGGAGGCGGGAACGTTCTACGACGTCACGGGGCGTTCGCTGCTGCTGTTCGAGCTGGTGAGGGGCGACGCCTACGGTACAGCAAGGGCAGAGCGAGGCTGAAAAAGCCTCCAGTTAGGCCTCCCAGGCTTCTCCGTTTCCTCGTCAGAGGGAGTCACAGGGTGCCGCCTCGGCAGAGCGGGAGGCAGGGCAGCGACCCTGCCTCCCGCTCATGTCAGGCTGACGCATCGAGGGCGCCGCGGATCTCGGAGCGCATGCGGTCGCCGTCAGGAAGGTCGTTCGACGAGAAGGTGCCGCGGATGCCGCCGTCCCTGCCGATCAGGACCTTGCAGAAATTCCAGCTCGGCTCCCAATGGCGGCTGTCGGACACCCAGCGGTAGAAAGGTGCTGCATCGCCACCCTTGACATGCGACAGGCCGCCCATCGGGAACTGCACGTCGAAAGTGGCCTCGCAGAACGTCTTGACCTTGCCGTTGCTGTCGGACTCCTGGCCGAAGTCGTTGCTGGGGATGCCGACGACGGTCAGGCCCTGGGGCGAGAATTCCTTGTAGACGGCTTCGAGGCCCTTGTACTGCGGGGTGTAGCCGCAGAACGAGGCGGTGTTGGCCACCAGCAGGACGCGGCCGCGGAAGCTGGACAGATCGAGGATGCCGCCCTCGATCGAGGGGAAGGTGAAGCCCCACGCAAGAGGTGCATCTGCTGCCTGGGACGCGCGGGACGCAGCAGTGACGGTGACCGCGCCGAGTCCGGCCAGCACGGATCGCCTTGAAAGCTCGGTCATGGTCGTGGTCCCCTGCTGTGGCGTGGGCAGCGACGGATCTCGGGCTATTCCCGGCGCAGCACACGGTCGGTGATGAAGCTGGACAGCCCGCCGGCGACGAAGTCTCGCTTGAGGGCAATCTCGTCGTAGTCCTGTGCGACCCAGTCGAGAAAGGCCACCCTGCCCTCCGCCTGCTCGGCGTAGCGGGCGAAGAACGCGTCGAGCACGCCGGTGCGCGAGCGGTTGAAGTGGCCGTAGCGCCAGGAGAGCTGCTGCAGCGCCTGCGTCGCGGTGCCGCCCTCGAACAGCACCACGAGTCCGGATGCCAAGCCGGCGCGATCGGCGCCCGACTTGCAGTGCATCAGGGCTGGCGTTTCGATGGAGCGGTACAGGTCGGCGAAGCGGAGGATGCGGTCGCGGTGCGGAGCGCCGCGACTCTCGAACGCCATGTCGACGTGTCTTAGGCCGAGTGAGGCCGCAGCGCCACGGGACAGGGCATCGGAGCCGCAGCGGCGATGCCCTCGCAGGTTGATCAGCGTGCGCAGTCCGTGGCGATCGACCGCGGCGCGCAGCCGCGCCGGAGTGGGGTGGTTCGAGCGGTACAGCCGGCCCGGCACCACCGTCGCCCAGTTGTGCCAGGCGAGACGGAAGATCGCGTGATCAACCAGGAGGCTGTCGGACCAGGCGCGTGCCCGGTCCTGCGGCAACGAGCCCTCGAACACGGCCGCCTGCCGCCTAGCCCCGCCGCTCGACGATGAGCTGCTTGATCTCCGCGATCGCCTTGGCCGGGTTCAGGCCCTTCGGGCAGGTCTGCGTGCAGTTCATGATGGTGTGGCAGCGATACAGTTTGAAAGGGTCCTCCAGCGCGTCGAGGCGCTCGCCGGTGTGCTCGTCGCGAGAGTCGGCGATGAAGCGGTAGGCAGCAAGCAGGGTGGCCGGGCCGAGGTACTTGTCGCCGTTCCACCAGTAGCTCGGGCAGGAGGTGGTGCAGCAGAAGCACAGGATGCACTCCCACATGCCGTCGAGCTTGGCGCGCTCCTCCTTGCTCTGCGGGCGTTCGGCGTCGGGCGGGGGCGCGGTGTCGGACTTGAGCCAGGGCTCGATGCTGCGCAGCTGGGCGTAGGCCTGGCTCAGGTCGGGCACGAGGTCCTTGACGACGGGCATGTGCGGCAGCGGGTTGATCCTCACCGCGCCGCTGCCGCACTCGCCCGTGGGCTTGAGGCAGGCGAGCGTGTTGCCGCCGTCGATGTTCATGGCGCAGGAACCGCAGATGCCCTCGCGGCAGGAACGGCGGAAGGTCAACGTCGGGTCGATGTCGTTCTTGATGTGGATCAGCGCGTCCAGCACCATGGGGCCGACGTGGTCGAGGTCGACCTCGTAGGTGTCCATGCGCGGATTCTGCCCGTCGTCGGGGTTCCAGCGGTAGATCTGAAACTCGCGGACGTTGGTGGCGCCGGGGGCGGCCTTGTGGGTGCGGCCCTTGCCGACGCGGCTGTTCTTCGGAAGCCTGAACTCGGCCATTGTCTCGCTATCCCTAGTAGACGCGCTTCTTGGGCGGGAACACGCTGACCTCGTTGGTCAGGGTGCGCATCCGCACCGGGCGGTAGTCGAGCGAGACGTCGCCCTTCTCGCCGACCCATGCCAGCGAGTGCTTCATCCAGTTCTCGTCGTCGCGGTCGGGGAAGTCGTCGTGCGCCTGGGCACCGCGGCTCTCCTTGCGGGCCTCGGCGCTGACCATGGTGGCCGACGCATTGCCCATCAGGTTCTGCAGCTCCAGCGCCTCGACCAGATCGCTGTTCCAGACCAAGCCGCGGTCGGTCACGTTCATGTCCGACATGCCGGCCCAAAGGTTCTTCACCTTGTCGACGCCAGTGGTCAGGCTCTGGCTGTCGCGGAACACCGCGGCATGCGCCTGCATGGCGCGCTGCAGCCCCTCGCGCAGCTCTGCGACCCTGGTGCCGCCGGTGGCGTGGCGGGTACGGTCGAAGCGGTCGAGCGAGGCCTCGCCCGCGCGCGGCGGCAGGGGCGCCTGCCCCTCGCCCGGCCTGATGATGGCGGCGGCGCGCTGGGCTGCGGCACGGCCGAACACCACGAGGTCGAGCAGGGAGTTGGTGCCGAGGCGGTTGGCGCCATGCACGGACACGCAGGCGGCCTCGCCGATCGCCATCAGGCCGCGCACCACGCGATCCGGGTCCTCGCGGGTCGGGCTGAGCACCTCGCCGTGCAGGTTGGTGGGGATGCCGCCCATGTTGTAGTGCACGGTCGGCAGGACGGGGACCGGCTCCCTGGTCACGTCGCGGCCGGCGAAGACGCGCGCGGTCTCGCTGATGCCGGGCAGGCGCTCGTGCAGCAGGTCGGCACCGAGGTGCTCCAGGTGGAGCATGATGTGGTCCTTGTTGGGGCCGCAGCCCCTGCCCTCGT
>CAXSER010000041.1:0-12941 GCA_964236315.1 uncultured Acetobacteraceae bacterium
CGCGGCGACGGTCCCGGCCGGCGCCGCGGGCGGCGCGGCGTCGGTCTGCGCCATCGCGGGCCGGCAGCCGATCGAGAGGAGCAGGGCGAGCCACGTCACGTGCCGCATCGACGATCTCCTTGAGTCACCGCGCGAGGCTAGAGCAACGCCGCCGCGGAGGAAATCACCCGCCGCCGCCCTGGCGCGCCGAGGGCGAAAGCTGCAGGTCCGGTGCGCAGACCCCGCCCATCCTGCCCCGCACGCGGGCAGCGCCCGCCGCCCGACGTGGCGCAATGGTTGCGCCTCGATTGCGCTTGTGTTGCAAGTGCGTCCAGACACGCCGTGCCGATGCTTGATGGCACAACCCTTGCTTGGCCTCGACGCAACAGCATCATCCGGTGCGGCGGCGATCGCCCATGGCAGAGTGGCCATGCGCCTTGCCACGTGCCCGAACCGAGGAGACCGACTTGGTCGACCAACTTCTTCACTACGTCATCCTGAGCGGCGGGCTGCTCGCCATCATGCCGCTGCTGTTCGTGCTCACGCTCGCCGTCGGCCTGGAGCGGCTGTGGCTGCTGGGCCGGACCGTGCGCAGCGGCAAGCGCGTCCAGGCGGCCATGCGCAACGTCGGCTACAAGGACGTCGAGGGCCTGCGCGCCATCGCCCGCACCGAGGGCAAGACCCTGCAGGGCCACCTCGTCGCCACCGCGATCGCCTCGGGCGCCGACGGCGCCGACGGGATGGAGGGCCACCTCGAGGAGGAGATCATGGAGGCGATGCCGCGGCTGACCCGCCTGATGTGGATCCTCGACACCTCGGTGACCATCGCGCCGCTGCTGGGCCTGTTCGGCACCATCGTCGGCATGATCCAGGCGTTCAACGTGCTGTCCAGCCACGGCGGCCCCGCCGAGGTCACCGGCGGCATCGCCGACGCGCTCGTGTCCACCGGCGCCGGCCTGATGATCGCCATCGTCGCCGTCTACTTCATGAACTACCTGAACACGAAGATGCGCGTGATCGTGCACCAGATGGAGCTGATCAAGCTCGGCCTGGTCAACCGCTTCCACGGCAACGGCGTCAGCCACGACACCGGCGCCACCCCGCTGCGCCGGCCGATGCCCGTCGCCCAGGGGGCCTGATCCATGGCCCGCAAGCGTTCGCTGCTCGAGGAGCCGCACGCGCGCCTCGAGATCGTGCCGATGATCGACATCATGATGTTCCTGCTCGTGTTCTTCGTGATGATCGCGCTGAAGATGATCCCCGACGCCGGCGTCACCATGCAGCTCCCGGGTGCCGCCACCGCCACGCAGATGCCGGCGACCCAGGTGGTCATCGCCATCGACGCGAGCAACGTCATCCACATCCAGGAGGCGACCTACAGCCTGGACTCGCTGCAGGCCTACCTCGCCGGGGTGAAGCAGAACCACGTCACCAACGTGGTGATCGCCGCCGACAAGAGCATCAACTTCCAGCAGGTCATGGACGTGATGGACACCGTGCGGAAAACCGGCATCACCGACGTCGGGCTCGCCACCAAGCAGGAGTGAGGCAAGGCCAGGGCCCTGCCCTGGACCCGCCAGGGGCGGTGCCCCTGGACTCGCGCGACCCGTCTTTCTTCGGAATGCCGGGGTCCGGGGGGCGGCCTCGCCCCCCGGCCTTGTCTTCCTTCCTCAGTTCTCCAGGACCCATGAAGCACCTGATCGCCGCGGCAGGCCTCGTCCTCGCCGCGACTGCCGTCCATGCCGAGGAAGGCATGTGGACGCTCGACAACCTCCCCGCCAAGCAGATGCAGGAGCGCTACGGCTTCACGCCGACCGCAGAGTGGATCGCGCGGGTGCAGGGCGCCTCGCTCCGTCTGGCGCAGGGCTGCTCCGGCTCCTTCGTCTCCGCGGACGGCCTGGTGATGACCAATCACCACTGCGCCAACGCCTGCCTGTCGCAGCTCTCCGACGCCGGGCACAACTACATGCAGGCCGGCTACAGCGCGGCCAGGCGCGAGGAGGAGCCGCGCTGCCCGGATCTCGAGCTGAACCAGCTCGACAGCATCGCCGACGTGACCCCCGCGATGGCCGAGGCCACGAAGGGCATGACCGGCGCGGACTACGTCAAGGCGCAGCGCGCGGCGTCGAGCCGGATCGAGACGGACTGCGTCGCGGGCGACGCGACGACGTGGCGCTGCGACGTGGTGAGCCTGTACCAGGGCGGCCGCTACGCGCTGTACAAGTACCGCCGCACCCAGGACGTGCGCCTGGTGTTCGCGCCGTCCCAGGACATCGCGTTCTTCGGCGGCGACCCCGACAACTTCAACTTCCCGCGCTACGACCTCGACCTAACGTTCCTGCGCGCCTACGCGGACGGCAAGCCGCTGCACCCGACGTACTTTCCGTTCTCCCCGGACGGGCCGCGCGAGGGCGACCTGGTGTTCACCGAGGGCAACCCCGGCTCCACCAGCCGCGACGAGACCGTGGCCCAGCTCACCACCCTGCGCGACGCCACCCTGCCGCGCATCCGCACGCTGTACTCGACGCTCGACGGTGTGCTCTGGGAGTACAGCCGCCGCGGGGCGGAGCAGGCCAAGCAGGCGCAGGACGACCTGTTCGGCGTGGAGAACACGCTCAAGGTGTTCGAGGGCTGGCAGGGCACGCTCGCCGACCCCGCGCTGTTCCAGCGCAAGCGCGACGCGGAGGCCGCGCTGAAGGCGTGGGTCGACGGCGACGCCGCGCGCAAGGCGGACTTCGGCGACCCGTGGTCGGCCATCGCGGCTGCCGAGATGCGCGACCGCCAGCTGGCGCCGCGCTTCGCCATGGTCGAGGGCCGTCGCGGCCGCGCCGCCGGCTTCGACTCCGCGCTGTTCTCCCGCGCGCGCACCCTGGTCCGCGCCGCGGCCGAGCGCGCCAAGCCGGACGCGGACCGGCTGCCCGAGTACCGCGACGCCAACCTGCCGGCGCTGCAGCAGTCGCTGTTCTCGGCCGCGCCCATCTACCCGGAGTTCGAGCGCACCACGCTCGCGTTCTCGCTCACCGCGCTGCGCCAGACGCTCGGGGCGGACGACGCCTTCGTCCACCAGGTGCTCGGCGACGCCTCCCCCGAGCAGCTCGCCGATCGTCTGGTGGGCGGCACGAAGCTCGCCGACGTCGCCGAGCGCCGCACGCTGTGGGACGGCGGGGCGGCGGCGATCGCGGCGTCCACGGACCCCATGGTCGTGCTCGCCCGCGACATCGACCCCGCGGCCCGCGGCGTGCGCAAGCAGCATGAGGACGAGGTCGACGCCGTGCTCGCCAAGAACAGCGAGACAGTCGCGCGTGCCCGCTTCGCCCGCGACGGCACCTCGACCTACCCGGATGCCACCTTCTCCCCGCGCGTCTCGTACGGCACCGTCAAGGGCTGGGCCGAGGACGACGGGCGCGAGGTGCCGGCGTTCACCGACATGGCCGGGCTGTACCGCCGCGCCACCGGCAGCGACCCGTTCAGGCTGCCGCAGGACTGGCTCGACGCGAAGGGCCGGCTCGACCCGCACACGCCGTTCGACTTCGCCACCACCAACGACATCATCGGCGGCAACTCCGGCAGCCCGGTCGTGGACCGCGACGGCCACGCGGTCGGGCTGATCTTCGACGGCAACATCCACTCGCTCGGCGGCGACTTCGCCTACGACGGGCGGCAGAACCGGGCGGTCGCGGTGGACACGGCAGCGATCCTCGCGGCGCTGCGGCAGGTGTACCGCAACGACGCGCTGGCGGACGAGCTGACGGCTTGGACGCGCAAGCCAGGGCAGTGAGAAGGCGAGGCCAGGGCCCTGCCCTGGACCCGCTGGGGGCAGGCGCCCCCAGACCCGCACACACGAGGACAGGCGCGGCGGGCCACAGGCCTGGATGTCGTGGTTTCCAGAGGCCTCGGCCTTCGGCGGGTCGAGGGCAGAGCCCTCGCCATCCTTCCTGATGGCCGGCCCGCCTCCCGAGACCCTGATGCGTCTGCGCGACATCGCGCGCATGCACCTGATGTTCGGCGGCGACCTGCTGCGCGGCGGCCGCGCCGACGAGGCGGAGGCGTACCTGCGCGCGGCCCTCCTCGTGGACCCCGCGCTGACGCCGGCGATCGGCCTGCTCGCCCGCGCGCTCCTGGACATGCAGCGCGCCGACGAGGCGATCGCCGTGCAGCGCGAGGCGGCGCGTCGCGAGCCCGGCAACATGTTCCACCGCGGCACGCTGGGCGCGATGCTGCTCACCGCCGGGCGCTACCGCGAGGGCTGGGCGGAGTGGGCGGCGACGCGCGCGCTCACGCCCCGCCTCGCCGACCCGGCGCGCGAGTGGGACGGGCGCGCGGAGCTGCGCGGCCGCACCCTGCTGGTGATCTGCTGCGACGGCTTCGGCGACGCGTTCCAGTTCTGCCGCTACGTCCCCGCCCTGGCCGAGCGCGGCGCGCGCATCGTGCTCGCCTGCGCGGTCGAGGCCATGCCGATCCTCTCGCGTCTCGCCGGCGTGGCGCAGGTCGTGGACCGCACGAGGCCCCTGCCCCGCCACGACCTGTGGACCGAGGACAAGATCCTGCCGATGCGCCTCGGGACCGAGCCCGGCAGCATCCCGCGGGCGGAGGGCTACCTGGCGGCCGATCCCGCGCGCGTCGCTGTGTGGGCGCGGCGGCTGCCGCCCGGGCGCAAGGTCGGGCTGGTGTGGGGCGGCAGGACGGAGAACGACCAGGACGGCGCCCGCTCGCTGCCGCCTGGGCAGGTCGCGGGGCTGCTGCGGCCGATCCTGGCGCGGGGCGGGGCGCAGTTCGTCAGTTTCCAGCACGGGCCGCGGCGTGCGGAGGCGGGCACGCTGCCGGGCGTGCTCGACATCGCCGGCGAGCTGACGGACTTCGGCGAGACGGCGGCGGCGCTGGCGTGCATGGACCTGCTGATCGGCGTGGAGACAGCCGCCACCCACCTGGCCGGGGCGATGGGGCGGCCGATCTGGGTGCTGCTGTCGCGCAGGCCGGACTGGCGGTGGGGGCTCTCTGGGGAGACGTGCCCCTGGTACGACAGCGCGCGGCTGTGGCGGCAGGGCGCGGCGGGGGACTGGGCGGGGGTGACGGCCGCGGTGGCGGCGGGGCTGCCGGGATGAAGGGAGCAAGGTTGAGGCTCTGCCTCAAACTCCGCCAAGGGCCGGGCCCTTGGATCGCCCTCCTAAAGTAATGGGATCAAAGGGTCCTTGGACCCTTTGCGGGTTTGGGCAGAGCCCATGCTTGCTTGTTGCCTGCAGACGCTCGCAGAAAACATTGGACAGTGCTGCTCGCCAAAGTTAGAGACGTTTCGCTGTCAAGCCGTGGAACCAGGGAGCGACGCATGATCCAGTCACCGCGAACTCCCCTTTCCGCTGTCCGCGCCCGCCGCTCGCACTAGCGACCGGCCGCGCCAGGGCCCCGCGGCCCCGGACACCCGACGCCGCGCGCTTTCGCGGCCAGCACACTCCATCGAGGGAGCGGCCGCCGCAGGACGCGGCGCCGCCACGCACAGATGACTTCCCGTTCAAGAACCGCGGCGCCGATGCGCGCGGTGTTCGGCTTCGTGCTGCGCCACTGGCGCAGGCAGGCGGCGCTCGTGTGCGCGATCCTGGCCGCGGCGCTGCTGTCCACGGCGGCCGACGTGGTGATGCCGATCTTCGCCGGCCGCCTGGTGGACGCGGTGGCCGACACCGCGGGCCTGGGCCACGCCGCGGCCGGCCACCGCGCGCTGCTCGACCTGGCGGCGATCGCCGGGCTGGGCGCGGCGGGCGTGGCGCTGACGTACGTCGGGCTGCTCGGCACGGTGCGGCTCACCCTGACGATGATGCAGGCGGTGACGCTCGACAGCTTCGGGCGGGTGCAGCGCTTCTCGGCGGACTGGCAGGCGAACAGCTTCGCGGGCTCGACGGTGCGCCAGATTACCCGGGGCAGCGCCGCGCTCGACATCCTCAACGACACGGTGATGTTCGCGCTGCTGCCGGCGCTGGTGGCGCTGGGCGGCACGGCGCTGGTGCTGGGGCTGCGCTGGCCGCTGATGGGCGTGCTCGTGGCCGTGGGCAGTGCGCTGTACGTGGCGGGCGCGGTGCTGGCGTCGAACTGGGTGGGGGCGGCGTCGCGGCTGTCGAACCTGTGGGACACGCGGCTGGGCGGGGCGCTGGCGGACGCGGTGACGTGCAACGCGGTGGTCAAGGCGTTCGGCGCGGAGGACCGCGAGGACGCGCGCCTCGGCCACGTGGTCGGCAAGTGGCGGCGCAGGGTGCGCAGGACCTGGCTGCGCGGCTCGCTGGTGCACACCGGGCTCGGCGGCGGGCTGCTGCTGCTGCGCACCGCGGTGACGGCGCTGGGCACCTGGTTCTGGTGGGTGGGCGACGCGGGGCCGGGCGGCGTGGCGACGGTGCTGACCAGCTACTTCGTGGTGCAGGGCTACCTGCAGGACATCGGACAGCAGGTCCGCCACCTGCAGCGCTCGGTCAACGACCTGGAGGAGCTGGTCGGGCTGCACGCCCACCCGCTCGGCGTCGACGACGCGCCGGGCGCCCCTGCCCTGCGGGTCGGCGAGGGCCGCGTGGAGTTCGAGCGCGTCGGCTTCCGCTACGGCCCGCACGCCACGCCGCTGTTCGACGATCTCGCGATCACCATCCCCGCCGGGCAGCGCGTCGGGCTGGTCGGGCACTCCGGCTCGGGCAAGAGCAGCTTCGTCAAGCTGCTGCAGCGCCTGCACGACGTGACGGAGGGGCGCATCCTGGTCGACGGCCAGGACATCGCCGGCGTGGCGCAGGTCTCGCTGCGCCGCCAGATCGCGATCGTGCCGCAGGAGCCGCTGCTGTTCCACCGCTCACTGGCCGAGAACATCGCCTACGCGCGGCCGGGCGCCACGGCGCGCGAGGTCGAGCACGCGGCCGGGCTGGCCAACGCGCACGGCTTCATCGCGCGCCTGCCGCAGGGCTACCGCACCCTGGTCGGCGAGCGCGGCGTGAAGCTGTCCGGCGGCGAGCGGCAGCGGGTGGCGATCGCGCGCGCCTTCCTCGCCGACGCGCCGATCCTGGTGCTCGACGAGGCCACCGCCAGCCTGGACTCCGACAGCGAGGCGCTGATCCAGGAGGCGATGGACCGGCTGATGGCCGGGCGCACCGCCATCGTCATCGCGCACCGTCTGTCCACGGTGAGGGCACTCGACCGCATCGTCGTGTTCGACGCGGGCAGCATCGCGGAGGACGGCACGCACGCGGCGCTGCTGGCGCGGCCGGGCGGGATCTACCGGCGGATGTTCGAGCGGCAGTCGATGGGGCTGCTGGCGGAATGAGGGCGCGCAGGGAAGCAAGGCCAGAGGCTCTGCCTCTGGACTCCGCCAAAGGCCAAGCCTTTGGAAACCTCGACTCAGGGTCCGTGGCAGGCCGCCTGACGTGCGCCGGTCCAGGGGCGCTGCCCCTGGCGGTGTCCAGAGGCGGAGCCTTTGGCCTTGCCCTGCTGCTCGCCGCCTGCAGCCCGCCGAAGCCCGCCGCCAAGCCCGCCGCCCCGCCGCCGCAGGTCTCCGCCGTCACCGTGCAGCCGCATGCCGTGGCGCTGGCCTGGGAGTACGCCGGCCGCGTGGTCGCGTTCCGCCGCACCGAGGTGCGCGCCCGGGTCGGCGGCCTGCTGCTGCAGCGGCGCTACACGGAGGGCGCGCGGGTGGCCGCCGGCGAGGTGCTGGTGCGGCTCGATCCCGCACCGTACGAGGCCGCCGTCGCCCACGCCGCCGCCCTGGTGCAGCAGGCGGAGGCGCAGCGCGACAAGGCGGTGCGCGACGAGCGCAGGGCGGAGGCGCTGGTCGCCACCCAGGCCGGCAGCGTGGTGGCGCGCGACGACGCCGCCTCCGCCGCAACGCTCGCCGACGCGAACCTGGCCGCCGCGCGAGCCACGCTGCGCACGGAGGCGCTGACGCTGTCGTGGACCACGGTGGCGGCGCCGCTGGCGGGCGTGACCAGTCTGGAGGCGCTGCCGGAGGGCAGCCTGGTCGCGGCGAACACCCTGCTGACGACGATCACGCAGACCGACCCGGTGTATGTCGGTTTCGCGTTCACCGACGAGGACCTCGCGACGCTGCGTGCCCTGCGGCGCGACGGCGGCGAGGGGCTGGACCGGCTGCCGGCCACGCTGCTGGCCGACGACGGCACGCCGTATCCGCGTCCTGGCGCAGTGGACTTCACCGACAGCAGCGTCGACCAGGCGACCGGGACCGTGCACGGCCGCGCCCTGTTCCCCAACCCAGACGACCGGCTGCTGCCCGGCGGGTTCGTGCGCATCCGCATCGGCGGCCTCACCCTGCCGGGCGCGCTGAGCGTGCCGCAGCAGGCGGTGCAGCAGGACGCGGCCGGCTCCTACGTCTGGGTGGTGGGCGCGGACGGGCACGCGGCACGGCGCGGGCTGACGCTCGGGGCCGCGGTGGTGGACGCGCCGGCGCCGGGGGGGACGGCGGAGGCGTCGTGGGTGGTGCAGGCGGGCCTGGCAGCCGGGGAGCGCGTGGTGACGGCGGGCGCGCTCAAGGTCGAGGACGGGCACGCGGTGGAGGTCGGCGCGCCGTGAGGGGGCAGGAAAGCAAGGCCGGGCTCTGCCCGGACCCGCCAAAGGCCTCGGCCTTTGGAAACCATTCCTCAAGAAAAGACGCGGGCTGCCTGCTTCCTGAACAAATGGATTCTCAAGGCTCCGCCTTGAGCGGAGTCCAGAGGCAGAGCCTCTGGCCTTGCCTGCTTTCTCGATGCTGAACGCGCGCACCTTCATCGACCGTCCGGTGCTGGCGGCCGTGCTGTCGCTGGTGGTCACGCTGGCCGGCCTGGTCTCGATCGGCACGCTCCCGGTCGCGCAGTATCCGCAGATCGTGCCGCCGCAGGTGCAGGTCGCGGCGACCTACCCGGGGGCGGACGCGGCGAGCGTGGCGCAGACGGTGGCGCTGCCGCTGGAGCGGGCGATCAACGGCGTGGACCACCTGCTGTTCCTGCAGTCCAACGTCAGCGACGGCAGCCTGTCGCTGACCGCGAGCTTCGACATCGGCACCGACCCGGACCAGGCGACGATCAACGTCAGCAACCGGGTGCAGACCGTGACCACCACCCTGCCGGCGGAGACGCAGCGCGCGGGGGTGCAGGTGTCCAAGGCGTCGAGCACGCTGCTGGGCATCGTCTCGCTCGGCTCGCCGGGGCGGCGCTACGACGACCTGTTCCTCGGCGCCTACGCGCAGCGCCAGGTGATCGACGAGCTCAAGCGGGTGCCGGGCGTGGGGCAGGCGGACTTCTTCGGGCAGAAGGACTACGCGATGCGGGTGTGGCTGCACCCGGACAAGCTGGCGCAGTACCGGCTGGGGGCGTCGGACGTGGCGGACGCGATCCGCGCGCAGAACGGGCAGTTCGCCACCGGCACGGTCAACGCGCCGCCCGACCGCGGCGGCGCCTGGACCACGGGGATGACCGCGCCGGGACGGCTGCCGGACGCGGCCGCGTTCGGGGCGATCATCCTGGCGGCGGGGCGCGACGGCACGGCGCTGCGGCTGCGCGACGTGGCGCGGGTGCAGCTCGGCTCGGAGCACTACGACTTCGACGCGGTGCAGGACGGCGGGCCGGCGATGCCGATCGGCGTCTTCCTGCAGCCCGGGGCCAACGCGCTGTCCGTGATGGCGGCGCTGCGGGCGCGCATGGCGGTGCTGGCGCGCGACTTCCCGCCGGGCGTGACCTGGACCGTGCCGCTCGACACCACGCAGTTCGTGCGCGCCTCCATCCGCGAGACGCTGCTGGGCCTGGGCGAGGCAATGGCGCTGGTGGCGCTTGTGGTGTGGGCGTTCCTGCGCAGCCTGCGCGCGACGCTGATCCCGCTGCTGGCGGTGCCGGTGTCGGTGATCGGCACCTTCGCGGGCCTCGCCGTGCTGGGGTACTCGGTCAACCTGCTGACGCTGTTCGGGCTGGTGCTGGCGATCGGCATCGTGGTCGACGACGCCATCGTCGTGGTCGAGAACGTGTCGCGGCTGATGGAGGAGGAGGGGCTCGACGCGCGCGAGGCGACGGCGCGGGCGATGGGCGAGGTCGGCGGCGCTCTGGTCGCGATCGTGCTGGTGCTGTGCGCGGTGTTCGTGCCGGTGACGCTGCAGGGCGGGCTGACCGGGCAGCTGTACCGGCAGTTCGCGGCCACGGTGGCGGTCGCGGTGACGCTGTCGGGGTTCGTGGCGCTGACGCTGACTCCGGCGCTGTGCGTGCTGCTGCTGCGGCCGGCGGCGGCGCGGCACGGCGCGCGCGGTCCGCTCCGGCTTGCCGACCGGGCGGCCGGGCGTGTCGCCGCGGGGTATGGCGTGGCCGTCGCGTGGCTGCTGCGCCGGCCCGCGGCGGGGGTGGCGCTGGCGGTGCTGTGCGCGGGGCTGGGCGCTGCGGCGGGCGTGCTGCTGCCGGCGGCGCTGGTGCCGGAGGAGGACCGCGGCGAGGTGTTCGTGGTGTGGTCGCTGCCGCCGGCGGCCACGCTGAGCCGCACGGAGGCGCTGATGGGGCGCGTGGACGCCATGATGTCGCGCGACCCCGACGTCGCGGGCGCGCTGGCGTTCTCCGGCTACAACCAGCTGTCCAACGGCAGCCAGACCAACGCCGGCGTCGCCTTCGTGCACCTGACCGACTGGAGCCTGCGCGGCGCCGGCCACGCCGCAAGCGCGATCGCCGCCCGCTTCAGCGCGGCGCTGGCGCGGGAGCGGGACGCGGTGGCCGCCAGCTTCAACCCGCCGGCGATCGAGGGCCTGGGCAACGTCGGCGGCTTCGAGCTGCACATCCTCGACCGGAGCGGCGCGGGGCTCGCGGCGCTGCAGTCCGCGACGCAGGCCTTCCTGCACGCCGCCGCCGCGCGCCCCGAGCTGGCCGGGCTGGTGACCACGCTGCAGGCCAACACGCCGCGCTACCGGGTCGACGTCGACCGCGACCGGGCGGCGGCGCTGGGCGTGCCGGTCGAGGCGGTCTACGCCACGCTGCAGAGCACGTTCGGCAGCCTCTACGTCAACGACTTCACCCTGGAGGGCCGCAACTACCACGTGAACCTGCAGTCCGACGCCCCGTTCCGACAGGACCCAGGCGACCTGCGCGAGGTGTTCGTCCGCGCGTCCCTCGCGGCGCCGGGCGCGGACGCGGCGGCCGGCGAGATGGTGCCGCTCGCCGCCCTGGTGCACCTGCGCCGCACCGTCGGCGCGGACCAGCTCGAACGCTTCGACGTCTACCCCTCCGCCCAGGTCACCGGCAGCGCGGCCCCCGGCTTCAGCTCCGGGCAGGCGATCGCGGCGGCCGAGGCGGTGGCGCGCGACGCCCTGCCGCGCGGCTTCGACATCGCCTGGGCGGGCGCCGCCTACCAGCAGAAGCTCGCCGGGCGGTCCGGAGGGCGCATGCTGCTGCTCGGGCTGCTGATGGTCGGGCTGATCCTGGCGGCGCAGTTCGAGAGCTGGCGGCTGCCGTTCGCGGTGCTGCTGTCCGTGCCGCTGGCGCTGGGCGCCGCGTTCGTGGCCGTGTGGCTGCGCGGGCGCTCGCTCGACGTCTACGTGCAGATCGGCCTGGTGGCCCTGGTCGGGCTGGCCGCGAAGAACGCGGTGCTGATCGTGCAGTTCGCGACCCTGGAGCAGCGCCGCGGCCTCGACGCGCGGGCGGCCGCCCTGTCGGCGGCGCGGCTGCGGCTGCGGCCGATCGTGATGACCTCGCTCGCCTTCGTCATCGGCTGCGTGCCGCTGGCGCTCGCCACCGGGCCGGGCGCGGGCAGCCGGCAGTCGCTGGGCACCTGCGTCGTCGGCGGCATGGTCGGGGCGACGCTGCTGGGGACGCTGTTCGTGCCGCTGTTCTTCCACCTGCTGCGGCGGCGGGCAGGAAGGCAAGGTTGAGGCTCTGCCTCAAACTCCGCCAAGGGCTGGGCCCTTGGATCGCCTTCTCTTGAGTAGATGGGATCAAAGGGTTCTCGGACCCTTTGCGGAGTTTGAGGCAGAGCCTCAACCTTGCTTTCCGACGGGCCAAGCCGCCCCACCGCTGGTATGACCCCCGGGCGGGCCGGTCGCGCCCGCAGCCGAGCGCGACCGAGCGAGGAGAGCCCGCCATGCCCAGACCTGCCCGCCCCACCCGTGCCGCCGCCCTCCGGTCGTGTGCGGTCCTGGCCGTGGCCGTGGCCCTGGTCTTCCCGGCGCGTGCGGACGACCTCGACGAGGCCGGCCCGCTGCAGAACGCGCTGTCCGCCTCGCGCGAGGTGCTGCTGCTCGTGCCGCATGCCGTCCACCAGGACTGCGTCGACGCCCTGCGCGAGCTTGCCAGCACCCGGGAGACCGTGGAGTTCGACACCCGGGCGCGCGGCGTCCACAACCTGTCGGTGGCGCGCGACGTGCTCGCGGCGGACTACGACAGCGCGGCACGAAGCTGCGGCGAGGACGCCGCCCGCGCCTGCGCCCCGGCCACCGGAGGCGCCAGGACGCCTGCCCTGGCCACCGCGTGCGGCAAGATGCTGCCGCTGCCGCCGCCGTGACTCCCGCGCTGCGGTCGGGATGACAGGCGGCATGGAACGTGCATCCGGAGCCGGACTGTGCTAGGGGCCGCCGGACGGTCGAGGCGCGCCTGCGGGCACCAGGCCCGGCGTCGCGGACGGTGCGGATCGCACCGCGCCGGCGTCCGGGCGAAACGACGGACCATGAGGGACGGATGAGAGTAGTGGCAGCGAATCAGGGCTACCAGGGCTGGCAGCCCGACGAGTTCGGGATGGGCCGCGCGACCGCGGTCTCGCTCCTGCTCGTCGGCACCATGATCGGCGGCCTGGCCCTGCTCGCCAGCCACCACGAGGAGGCTCCCGTGCCGCCGCCGATGCAGGTGCAGATGGTGCAGCTGCCGCCGGAGCAGCTGGCGCAGGCGCCGACGCCGCCGACCCCGCCGCCGCCGCAGCCCGACGTGGACACGCCGCCGCCGCCGCCGCTCGCCCTGGCGCCGCCGCCTGCCCTGCCGCCGAGCCGCATCGAGATC
>CAXSER010000042.1:0-12673 GCA_964236315.1 uncultured Acetobacteraceae bacterium
CCCGCCGCCCCTCCGGCCGACGCCGCGCCCGCCATCCTCGACACCCGCATCGGCTACCTGCGCTGGGTCGAGCGCCGCCCGGTGATCTCGCTGCTCGACCAGCCCCCGACGGACGACGGCCTCGCCGGGGCGAAGCTCGGCCTGGACGACAACAACACCACCGGCCGCTTCATGAACCAGGCCTTCACCCTGGCCGACGTCCCAGTGCGGGCCGCCTCCGACATCGTCGCCGAGCTGAAGACGCTGACCGACCAGGGCATCCGCCTCGTCCTCACCGACGCCCCCGGCCCCCTCGTCCTGAAGCTCGCCCTGGCCGCGAAACCCTCCGGCACCACGATCCTCAACGTCGCCGCCCCCGACGACGACCTGCGCGGCGCCAACTGCCAGGCCAACCTCCTCCACGTCGCCCCGAGCCGCGCCATGCTCGCCGACGCCGTCGGCCAGTACCTGGTCTGGAAGAAGTGGACCCGCTGGCTGCTCCTCACCGGCTCCCACCCCGAGGACGAGGCCCTGGCCGCCGCCTACCGCCGCACCGCGAAGCGCTACGGCGCGAGGATCGTCGAGGAGCGCACCTACAAGGACACCGACGGCTCGCGCGAGACCGACTCCGGCGTCACCCAGACCCAGCAGCAGATGCCCGTCTTCACCCAGGGTGTCGCCGCCTACGACGTCGCGGTGGCCGCCGACGAGAACTCCGTCTTCGCCGAGTACCTCCCCTACCGCACCTGGGACGCCCGCCCCGTCGCGGGCTCCGCCGGCATGGTCCCGGAGAGCTGGGACCCGTCGAGCGAGAGCTTCGGCGGCACCCAGCTGCAGAACCGCTTCGGCCGCGTCTTCCACCGCGGCATGCGCGCCTCGGACCTGCAGGCCTGGACCGCCGTGCGCATGATCGGCGAGGCGGTCAGCCACACGCCCTCCGGCGACCCCGTCGCCGTCCTCGCCTTCATGAAGGGCCCCGAGTTCGGCGTCGCCGCCTACAAGGGCCAGAAGCTCACCCTGCGCGACTGGGACCTGCAGCTGCGCCAGCCCCTCCTGCTCGCCGACGGACGCACCATCGTCTCCATCTCGCCGCAGCCCGGCTTCCTCCACCAGGTGACCGAGCTGGACACGCTCGGCTACGACCGCCCGGAGACCACATGCAAGCTGAAGTGAACGCAGCAAGGCCAGGGCTCTGCCCTGGACCCGCCAGGGGCAGCGCCCCTGGACCGGCCTCCTCAAGCAAGGCCAGTCCAGGGCGGCTCGCCCTGGCGGAGTCCAGAGGCCGCTCCTTCAAGCAGCGGGCCTCTGGCCTTGCCTTGCTTGCCTTCCTGGCCGCAGCCCCCGCCACCCACGCCGCCAGCCTCGCCTACGTCACCAACGAGCGCGACAACACCGTCAGCGTCATCGACCTCGACCAGATGAAGGCCGTCGCCACCATCCCGGTCGGCCAGCGCCCGCGCGGCATCACCATGACCCGCGACGGCAAGAGCGTCCTCGTCTGCGCCAGCGACGACGACACCATCCAGGTCATCGACACCGCCACCCAGAAGGTCACCGGCGACCTGCCCTCCGGCCCCGACCCGGAGACCTTCGCCCTCGCCGCCTCCGGCGACCCGCTGTTCGTCTCCAACGAGAACGACAACATGGTCACCGCCATCGACGTCGAGACCCGCAAGGTGATCGCCCGGATCCCGACCGGCGTCGAGCCCGAGGGCATGGCCGTCAGCCCCGACGGCCAGACCATCGTCAACACGTCCGAGACCACCAACATGGCCCACTTCATCGACTACAGGACGATGAAGCCGGTCGCCAACGTCCTCGTCGACCCCCGCCCCCGCGTCGCCCTGTTCCGCCACGACGGCGCGGAGGTCTGGGTCAGCTCCGAGCTCGGCGGCACCGTCAGCGTCATCGACCCCAAGACCCACGCCATCACCCACAAGATCAGCTTCGCCGTGCAGGGCCTGCGCGCCGAGGTGATCCAGGCCGTCGGCATCCGCTTCACCCCCGACGACAAGACCGCCTTCGTGGCGCTGGGCCCCGCCAACCGCATCGCCGTCGTCGACATGGCCACCTACGAGGTGAAGAAGTACCTCCTGGTCGGCCAGCGCGTCTGGCAGATGGGCTTCACCGCGGACTCCAAGTACCTGCTCGCCACCAACGGCCTGTCGAACGACGTCTCGGTGATCGACGTCGCCGGCCCCACCGTCATCAAGTCGATCCAGGTCGGCCGCCTCCCCTGGGGCGTGGTCGCGGCGCCGCAGTGAACAGGCAGGCAAGGCCAGGACCCTGCCCTGGACCGGCACGAATAAGCTTCATGATCGCCGGTCCAGGGGCGGCTCGCCCCTGGCGGGTCCGGGCAGAGCCCGGGCTCGCTTCCTGATGGACCCCACCCCCGCCCTCCACGTCGACCACGTGAGCCACAGCTACGGCCCCCGCGTGGCGCTGCGCGATGTCTCCCTCACCGTCCCCCAGGGTCGCTTCACCGCACTCCTCGGCCTGAACGGCGCCGGCAAGACCACGCTGTTCTCCCTGATCACCCGCCTCTACGACACCCGCGCCGGCCACGTCAGCGTGCTCGGCCAGCGCATGGACCGCACCCCCGGCGAGGCCCTGCGCCGCCTCGGCGTGGTGTTCCAGGCCCGCACCCTGGACCTCGACCTCTCCGTGCAGGACAACCTGCTGTTCCACGCCTCCCTGCACGGCATCGGCGGCCGCCGCGCCCGCGAACTGGCCCGCGAGGTCCTCGCTGAGGTCGACCTTGCCGACCGCGCCAAGGACCGCGCCCGCGGCCTGTCCGGTGGCCAGATGCGTCGCGTCGAGATCGCCCGCGCCCTGCTGCACGGCCCGTCCGTGCTGGTGCTCGACGAGCCCACCGTCGGCCTCGACATCGCGTCCAAGGCCACCATCGTGCGCAGCGTCCGCCGCCTGGTCCGCGAGCGCGGCGTCGCCGTGCTCTGGGCCACCCACCTGATGGACGAGGTGGAGCCCGACGACCTCGCCGTCGTCCTGCACCAGGGCGCCGTGATCGAGTCCGGCGTCGTCTCCGAGATCGTCGCGCGCTCCGGCCAGCCGACCCTGCGCGCCGCCTTCACCGCGATGACCGGCGGAGAACAGTGATGGACACCGTGCCTCTCCCGACCCTGGCTCCCACCCTGGCCGCGCCGCTCGCGACCGGCTTCACCGCGCGACAGCACATGATCTGCCTGGGCGGCATCATGTGGCGCGAGGCCCTGCGCTTCCTGCACCAGCGCGAGCGCTTCGTCTCGGCCCTGGTGCGCCCGCTGGTCTGGCTGTTCATCTTCGCCGCCGGCTTCCGCCAGATCCTCGGGGTCTCGATCATCCCGCCATACGACACGTACATCCTCTACGAGGACTACGTGACCCCCGGCCTGATGGCGATGATCCAGCTGTTCAACGGCATGCAGTCCTCCCTCTCGATGGTCTACGACCGGGAGATGGGCAACATGCGCATGCTGCTCGTCAGCCCCTTCCCGCGCTGGTACCTGCTGGTCAGCAAGCTGCTTGCCAGCACCGCCGTCTCCATCCTGCAGGTCTACGCCTACATGGTTGTCGCCTGGCTCTGGGGCGTCACCATCCCGCCCTGGGGCGCGCTCCTCGTCCTGCCGGCGCTGGTCCTCAACGGCCTGATGCTCGGCGCGCTCGGCATGCTGCTGTCCTCCGTCATCAAGCAGCTGGAGAACTTCGCCGGCGTGATGAACTTCGTGATCTTCCCGATGTTCTTCGCCTCCGCCGCCCTCTACCCGCTGTGGCTGGTGCAGCAGTCGAGCCCGGTCGTCTACCTGATCTGCCGCCTCAACCCGTTCACCTACGGCGTCGAGCTGATCCGCTTCATGCTCTACGGCCAGGTCAACTGGCTCGCCCTCGCCGTCGTCACCACGATGACCGTGCTCTTCACCGCCGGCGCGATCCTCGCCTACGACCCGTCGCGCGGCCTGCTCACACGCAAGGGAGGCCCGGCATGACCCGCGCCCGCACGGCCCGCCTCGCCCCAGCCCTGCTGGCCATTACCCTGCTCTCTGCGACCGCACCGGCCCTGGCCGCGCCCCCCGGCCCGCGCGACCCCGACTGGCCCTGCCAGCAGATCAAGGTGCTTCAGCTCTCCCCCGCCGCCCTCTGGGCCGGCCCCGCGCTCGACGACGCCCAGGCCCACTGGCGCGACGACCCCGCAACCGCCGCCCTCGTCGCCCGCCTCGCGCAGCGTCGCATCCCGCTCGACCAGGCAAAGGCCGAGATCGCCAGCTTCGCCGACGCGGCCGGCGCACAAAAACAGGACCGCCTGCTCGCCCTGTTCGCCGGCCTGTTCGCCACGCTGGACGAGGAGCGCACCGCCGTCGTCACCGGCCTCGACCGCTACGGCAGCCGGCAGAAGGCGCTCGCCGACAAGGTGCGCGGCGAGGCCGACTCCCTGCATACCGAGCAGGCCGCCGCCACTCCGGACGAGCAGAAGCTGGCGACGCTCGGCAACGAGATCGGCTGGGACACGCGCGTGTTCGAGGACCGCCGCACCTCGCTGCACTACGCGTGCGACGTGCCCAACATCATCGAGCAGCGCCTGTTCGCCCTGTCGCAGACGATCCAGGCGGCACTGCCACAGTAAGGAAGGCCAGAGGCGCTGCCTCTGGACTCCGCCAAAGGCTCGCCTTTGGAAACCTGTACCTAAGCAAAGCCGGTCCAGGGGCGGCTCGCCCCTGGCGGGTCTGGGCAGAGCCCAGCCTTGCTTCCTTCAGGGCGTGATCGGCTTGCCCTGCTCGTCGACGATCGGCACGCCGTAGTCCTCCAGGATGCGGTTGATCTCGCCCTGGTTCTCGCTGATCATCTTGTTCAGCGTCCGCTTCCACTCCTGGTCGCTGTGCCGCACTCCCATGGCGATGCGGAAGTCCAGCCTGACCCCCTGCTCGTGCGTCAGCGGCATCACCACCAGGTCCGGCCCCGCCTGCTTGGCGTAGTAGCCCCCGATCGGCCCCCAGACGAGCGCCGCGTCGATGGTCCCAGCCACCAGGTCGTCGATCATGGTCTTGGACGGCGAGTCGTAGCGCGTGTCCACCGTCAGCGGATACGGCTTGGCAAGCGCCATCAGGTTGTTGCGCACCAGCAGGTTCGACGGCGGCGTCCCGGCGATCACCCCGACATGCAGGCCCTGCAGCCGCGGATCCTCCATCGACTCGACGCCGTCGAGACCATGCCCCTTGCGATAGACCAGCGCGTAGCTCGTCCGGTAGTACGCGTTGGTGGTCTGCACCAGGTCGTCGCCCTGTGCGTCGCCGATCACCACGTCGCACTTGAACGCGTTCAGCGTGTTGCGCACGAACCCGATCACCTGCGGGTAGTAGGTGTATGCCACAGGGCGATCGAGCTTGGCCGCGAACAGGCTGGCGATCCTGTTCTCGAACCCCTCGCCCTTCTCGTCGGAGAACGGCAGGTTGCGCGGATCGGCGCACACCCGGAACGTCTTGGGATCGACCAGCTCGACAGAGGCGCCAAGCCCCGCCTGCTGCGCCGACGCCGCCAGCGGCAGGAGGCAGCCGAGCGCACTGAGCGCGCCCGCCGCCAGGGTCGGAAGTCGCGACGTCACGGCCTCAGCCCATGCACGAGTTCTCGGCGGTCGTGAACTCCGCCGGCTTCTTGTCGGCATCCTCGGGACGGCCGCGGCCCACCGCGTCGGTCGAACGCGCGCGCAGATAGACGTAGATCGCGTTGATGTAGCACATGACGTTCTTGTTGGCGCCGAGCGCCGGCATCACGAGGTTCTGCGACGACGACACGTTCTGCTTGCCGCCGGAGACGATGCCGTAGAACTCGTTGAAGTCGATGGTCTTGAGCGCGTCGGTCAGGTTCGGCGCGTAGGTCGAACCGAGCGCATCCGGCCCGTGGCACTGCATGCAGTTGGCCGAATACCGGATGTAGCCGGCGAAGGTGTAGTAGTCGACCTTCTTGCCGTCGATCTTGTAGGTCGGGTTGCCGTCCTTGTCGACCCACATCCCGTCCTGCTGTTTCACGGCGGCCGGGTCGGTGGGGGGATCGGCGCGGGCGATGCCGCTGCCGAACGTCACGGCCAGGCCGGCCAGCAGGGCCACGCGGGAGATGAGTGTCACGTCGATCGTTCCTTAGCCGTAAGAGGAAGGAGCCCCACACAAAGAGAAGGGCCGGCACCCGCTCTCACGGATGCCGGCCCCATCAGGTGGGAAGTGTTCAGCTCTTGGGAATGGCGAACACGGTCAGCTGGCCACCGAGCGCGGTGTAGCTGTTCAGCGAGGCGTAGCCGCCCACTGCGCCGAGGCCGGCGTTCGGGTCGGTCAGGCCGGCCGCGAGGCCGATCCCGGCCCAGCCGCCGACGCCCGACATCACGGCGACGTACTGCTGCCCGGCATGCTCGTAGGTCATCACGTTGCCGATGATGCCCGACGGGGTCTTGAACTTGTAGAGCTCCTTGCCGGTCTTGGCATCGACGCCCTTCAGGTAGCCCTCGAGCGTGCCGTAGAACACGACGTTGCCGGCGGTGGCGAGCGCACCCGACCACACCGAGAACTGCTCCTTGTCGGACCAGGCGATCTTGTGGGCCTTGGGGTCCCACGCGATGAAGTTGCCCATGTTGCTCTCGCCGGTCGGCGGATACATCGACAGGGTGGCGCCCACGTAGGGCTGCCCCGCCGTGTAGGCGACGCGGAACGGCTCGTAGTCCATGCACACGTGGTTGGTCGGCACGTAGAACATCTCTGTCGCCGGCGAATACGCCGACGGCTGCTCATCCTTGGACCCCAGCGCCGCAGGGCAGACGCCCTTCGTGTTGTTGTCCATGCCGGTCACTTCGGTCGAGTACTTGTCCTGAACGATCGGACGGCCGTAGTTCGGGCTCTGCTTGTCCATCTCGACCTTGGTCGCCCAGTTGACCGCCGGGTCGTACTTCTCGGCCGAGATCAGCTCGCCCGTCTCGCGATCGAGCTGGTAGGCGAAGCCGTTGCGGTCGAAATGCTGCAGCAGGTGGCGCTCCTTGCCATCCAGCTTCATGTCGGTCAGCACCATCTCGTTGATGCCGTCATAGTCCCACTGGTCGTGCGGGGTCATCTGGTAGAGCCACTTGGCCATGCCGGTGTCGGCGTCGCGGGCCATGATGGTCATCGACCACTTGTTGTCGCCAGGGCGCTGGCCCGGGTTCCACGTCGACGGGTTGCCGGTCCCGTAGTAGACGAGGTTCAGCTTCGGATCGTACGAGTACCAGCCCCAGGTGGCGCCGCCGCCGATCTTCCACTGGTCGCCCTGCCAGGTCTTGAGCGAGCTGTCCTTGCCGACGGGCTTGCCGAACACGGTGGTCTTGTCCGGGTCGACCATCATCTCGGCGTCGGGGCCGGTGGAGTAGGCCTTCCACGCCTGCTTGCCGTCGGACGTGTTGAACGCCGCGATCCAGCCGCGCACGCCGAACTCGCCGCCGGAGATGCCGACGAACACCTTGTCCTTGACGACCATCGGCGCCTCGGTGCCGGTCTCGCCCTTCGTGGGGTCGCCCGTCTTGGTCGACCACAGCACCTTGCCGGTCTTGGCATCGAGCGCCACCAGCGAGGTATCGGCCTGATGCAGGAAGATCTTGCCGTCGCCGTACGCCACGCCACGGTTCACCGTGTCACAGCACATCACGGGAATGACGTTCGGGTCCTGCGTCGGCTCGTACTTCCACAGGATCTTGCCGTCGTGGTTCAGGTCGAGCGCGTACACCGTGTTGGGGAACGGCGCGTTCAGGTACATCACGTCGCCGATGACCAGCGGCGCACCCTCGTGGCCACGCAGCACGCCGGTCGAGAACGACCAGGCCGCCTGCATCTTGCCGACGTTCTCGCTGTTGATCTGCTTGAGCTGCGAGTAGCGCGTGTTGGCGTAGTCGCCCGTCGGCATCACCCAGTCGGCCGGGTTCTGCTGCATCTTCACCAGGCTCTGGTCGGCAGTCTGGGCGGCGGACGCGACGCTCGCCCCCATCGCCGTCGACAGCAGAAGCGCTGCCGCAAATCCAATCCTCGAAACGGAACGCATAGACGTCCTCCCTTTTGATCCCTTACGCGGACTTCCGATCAGCCCTGGTCGTCCGGCCCGGGGTTCCGCGGCTTTGCACCGTCTGGAACCGTGGACCGCGCGACGGCGTGTCACGGCGGCGGGCGATCCTGCGGGGCGTTGCCGCCCGGCGAACCACCGGCTGCCTACGAGGTGGTTCGCCCTCCCCTGCGAACCACCCTGAAACCGGAAGTGTGACGGAACCTAGTCACGCGGCCGGCAGCCACGCAATACCCTTCATCGGGAAGTTTTCTGCCAGAAACACAGGATTTTTTCCCGGCAAGCAGGGGATACCGTCTTTTCGCGACAAGACGCCGCCGCCTCGCGTCCATTTCCTCGCAATTGACGGCGTTCCGCTTGGCAAGGCTCACCGCAAAGCACAGCCGGGCCGACTTATAGTGCAGCGCAGCAAATCAGTTGTGCACCGCACCATGCCGCCACCGGAGACCCTGGCCCTGTGCGCCGCCCGCCGCAACGCGCCGCGCCCGCCCGCAACCCTGCCTCCGAATCCGCGTCGCCGACGGCCCGCTCAGACCGCCGGAGCCGGCACTCGCCCGCGATACGCGTACTCGATCGCGCCCGTCCCGCCGGCCTGCTCCGCCGTCGCCACCAGCGCCGCGTGGTGTGGCGACAGCTCGCATGCCGGATCCGTCGCCGCCGCGTCGCCGAGCACCGCCATCGCCTGGCAGCGGCACCCCCCGAAGTCGATCTCGCGCCGCGCGCACGACCGGCAGGGCTCCTGCATCCAGGACTCCCCGCGGAACGCGTTGAACGCAGGCGAATCCGCCCAGATCTCGGCGAGCCCGTGATCGCGCACGTTCCAGAACTCCAGCCCCGGGATGGTCTCCGCCGCATGGCACGGCAGCACCCGGCCCGAGGGCGTGATGTTGAGCGAACGCCGCCCCCACCCGCCCACGCACGGCTTCGGCCGGCGCGCGTAGTAGTCCGGCAGCACCGCGTCGATCACGATGCGTCCCTCGTACTGCGCCCGCAGCCGCTCCAGCGATGCCACCGCGTCGATCGCCTGCTCGCGCGTCGGCATCAGCGCGGCGCGGTTGCGCAACGCCCAGCCGTAGTACTGCGCGTGCGCCACCTCGATCCGCCCCGCGCCCATCTCCACGGCCAGCGCCACCATGTCCTCGACGCGCCCGATGTTGGCGCGGTGGATCACCGCGTTGATGGTCAGCGCCATGCCACGCGCCACCACGTCGCGCGCCAGCACGATCTTGCGGTCGAAGCCGCCACGGTAGCCGCCGATGTGGTCGGCGCTGTCGCGCAGCGTGTCCTGGATCGACACCTGCACGTGGTCAAGCCCGGCCGCCTGCATCCGCTCCAGCCGCGCCGCGTCCAGCCCGATCCCCGACGTGATCAGGTTCGAGTACAGCCCCGCGTCGTGGGCTGCCGCCACGATCTCCACGATGTCGCGCCGCGACATCGGCTCGCCGCCGGAAAGATGCAGCTGCAGGATGCCCAGCTCCGCCGCCTGCCGGAACACCCTCGCCCAGTCCGCCGTCTCCAGCTCCCCGGCTCTGCCCTCCAGCTCCGTCGGGTTGGAGCAGTACGGGCACGCCAGCGGGCAGCGATGCGTCACCTCCGCCAGCAGCCCGATCGGCACCAGCAGCGCATGGTCGCGCCGCCCGTCGCGCGCCGGCGCCACCAGGCCGGGCGAATGCGGCAAGGCCCCCTGCGGCATCCCGCCCGCCTCCGGCATGCCGTCGGCCTCGGGAATGGCGAACACGTCGCTCACAGCATCACCAGCTTCTTGGTCGCGAGTTCCTGCAGCAGCGCCGCGACGTCGCCCGCGATCACCGCGCGCTCGGCCGCGAACGCCTCGGCCAGCTCGTCGATGATCCGCGCCAGCGTGCGCTGCCCGTCGCAGCGCCTCAGGATCTCGCTGGTCGGTCCCTGCGTCTCGATCACCCGCTCCGGGCACAGCAGCACCCAGCCCCGCTTCGGATCATTGTGCAGTCTCACCCCCGGCGCCAGCCGCGGCCGCGCCTCCGGGTCGATCGCCGCCCCCGCACGCGGCGCGGCCGCAGCCTCGGCCACTCCCGCCGACCCCGTCACCGACGGCGGCAGGTCGTCGGGCACCGTCGCGTGCATCGCCGCCGCCGCACCCGCGTCCGCGCCACCGCCTGCCGCGCCCACATCCTCCGGCCGGTAGGCGCCCGGCGGCACGAACCCGGGCGCGACGTAGGCGAAGTGCAGCGCATCCAGCATCGACCACAGCACGTCGCACTTGAACGACAGCGCCGCGAGGCACGCGCGCTGCTCCGCCGCCGTCACCGCGTGCTCGCGCACGTAGGCCAGCGCGAAATCCGAATCCCGTGCCGCCTGCGGGGGCCGCTTGGAGAAGTACGCCAGGATCGCCGGCGTCACGTACTCGTAGTGCGCCAGCATCCCCGACACCCGCTCGCCGATGATCTGCGGCGAGAACAGCTCGGTCAGCGACGACGCGATCGCCTCCAGCAGCGGCCGCTCGCGCACGAAATGGATGTATGCCTCCACCGCGAACCGCGTCGCCGGCAGCGCCTCGCGCCCCGACACCACCGTCGCCCGGTCGATCCCCAGCCCGTCCGTCAGCGCCAGCCAGCGCGCGACTCCCCCGTCCACGCTGTCCGTCCCGTCGAACCCGTCGTGGTCCTCCAGCCGGCGCCGCCACTCGCGCCGGATCGCCGGGTCGTCGCACCGCCCGATCAGCGACGCGTCCTTCAGCGGGATCGCCGCCTGGTAGAGGTAGCGGTTGAGCGCCCAGGCCTGCACCTGCGCGCGCGTGCACTGCCCCGAGTGCAGCAGACGGTGGAACGGGTGCAAATTGTGGTAGCGCCGTGCCCCGATGTCGCGCAGCGCCGCCTCCAGCGCGTCCGGCGACATCGGCTGGTCGAGGCCTGGCACCCCGCCCATCCCCTCCGGCGCACACGAGACGAATCCGCAACGGAACAGGTGGTTCACAGCCGTATCTCCATCCCGTCGCGCGCCACGGAGAAGCCCGCCGCGATGACCGCGCGATGCTCCTCCGAGCCGTCCAGCAGGATCGGGTTGGTGTTGTTGATGTGCAGGTAGACGCGCCGCCCCGGCAGGTCCGCCAGCGCCGCCATCGAGCCGCCCGGCCCGTCGATCGGCACGTGCCCCATGCGCCGCGCCGTCTTGGCGCCGACGCCGGCGGCGATCATCTCGTCGTCGCGGAACAGCGTCCCGTCGAAGAACACCAGCTCCGCCTCCGCGAGCCGGGCCCGCACCGCGGGCGTCACCTCCGCGCACGCCGGCGCCAGGATCGCCCGCCGCCCGCCTGCCTCCACCAGGGCGGCAAAGGTGTCTGCCGCCTCCGGCTGCGTCGCCCCCGCCGTCTCGTGGTACAGCGGCGTCTTGCCCGGCATCGTGAGCAGCGTGAGCGTCATGCCGTGCCCGACCGCGACCGGCTGCCCCGGCTCCACCGCGACCCGCGTGACCACGCCGGACATCACGTCGAACACGCGGTTCTGCGAGAGGATGTCGAGGATCGACTGCGGGGCGTACAGCCGGAACGCCTGCCGCTCGCGAAGATTGAGCAGCCCGGCGATGCCGTCGACGTCCGCGCTGACCAGCACCACCGCCGCGATCGGCGAATCACGCGTCCCGCGCGGCTGCAACGCCGGGGTCTGCAGGATCTGCTGCCGCATGTCGGGGGAGGCGCCCACGACGAGCCAGTGCGCGCCGTCGGCGGAGAACGCGACGCTCGCCTGCGTGCGCGCGATTGCGCGCGGATCACCGGCGCGGGAAAGCTCGCACAGCCGGCAGGCGCAGTTCCACTGCGGGAACCCGCCGCCGGCCGCTGACCCGAGCACCAGGGCCGTCAGGCCTTCGTCGACCATGGCAACCCTGGCGCGCGGGAAGAAGCTCTGCTCAGAACTCGCTGGGCATGTAGCCGTTGATCTCGAGCGCCACGCAGACTTCGCGAATCGTCGGAACGGTCCAGGCCATGAGAAATCCTCCTTGTTTACGCGCGAATTGTCCCGAGACGGGCGTCGCGCTGATGCGAACATAGCGACGAGGGGGCACGGCGTCGAGGGGTGGGCCACTGCGGCGGGGCCGGTGCCCTGCCCCGGAGCCGCCACCGGACCGGCCGCCGAGCCAGCCCCGGCGCGCGAACCCCATCCCACGAGCCGGAGCGGCCGCCGTACCTGGGCGTGCCCCGCCGCCCACCCCTTGTCTCAGAAGCAGCGCACCTCGCCCTCCGCCTGCGCCTCGCGCAGCTCGTCCAGCGTCTGGTTCGTCGACTGCACCCGGAACTCCCCCGCGAGATACCCGCCGGCCATGCGCCGCATGCGCAGGATGGTGTCCGCCTGGTCGTAGCGCTCGTACGGCAGGATCGAGGCGATCACGTCCATCGAGCACCCGCACGACCTGCGCGCGTCCTCCGTCCCCCCGTTCACGTTGACGCACGCCAGGATGTAGTCCTTGCGCGCCGACGCCGGATACCCGGACGCGTCCTCCGCCCCGGCCGCCGCCGCGGGCGCGGGCCCCGCCTCCGGCAGCAGCGGCGCCGCCTCGCTCCCGGGCGCCCCCGTCCCCTGCGCGACCGCCGGCATCGCCGCCGCCGCCACCGCCAGGCCCACCAGCACGCCCGCCCACACCCTGACCACCACCGCATCCCCCG
>CAXSER010000043.1:0-12292 GCA_964236315.1 uncultured Acetobacteraceae bacterium
AGGCCAGAGGCTCTGCCTCTGGACTCCGCCAAGGGCTGGGCCCTTGGATCGCCTTTCTTAAGTAAGGGGATCAAAGGGTCCTCGGACCCTTTGCGGGTCTGGGCAAAGCCCAGCCTTGCTTCCTTCAGCGTGCCGTTTCTGTGAACGCGAAGCTCACTTCCGGCCTGCGCGCCGACTCGTTGCCCGCCGCCATGATCGACACCCGCAGCGCGGCGCTTCCGGCGAGGACCGCCACCGAGGCCGCGTTGGCCAGGCTCGGCAGACGGCGCGACAGCAGCGAGGTGCCCAGCAGACCGATCGGCAGGAGGGTGCCGAGCACGGTGACGCCCTTCTCGGCCTGCCCCGCCGGCCCATCGAGCGCGGCCGACACGCCTCGCGCCTTGAACGCCTGATGCTGGGCGACGTCCGCCGCGAGCTCGACGCCGAGCGCCAGCAGCGCGACCCGCTGCATCGCCACGGCGGCGCGATCCTCGCGCCCGAGGAACAGCGCCCCGGCGCCGGCGGCCACGGAGGCGCTGGCGAAACGGGCGGCGAGGCTCCTCGGCGCCGCGGCCCATAGCGGCGTGCTGGTCGCCGACAGCAGCGCTGCGGTGTAGGTGGCGAGCCCTGCCCCGGCCACGGCCGCCGGCACCTGCGCGACCCCGGCTGTGCGCCGTGCCAGACGCCGGACCCTACCGCCGGTGCGGTCGCCCACGAACTGCGCCGTGGCGGTCAGGCCGGCGAAGCCGGTGAAGGCGGTGAGCACGTAGGTGCCGATCGACATCGGCGAGGTGGCGCGGAAGATGCGGAACATGTTGTAGAAGCGCGCCGGCGTGTGCAGGTCCCAGACCAGCATCGCGCTGCCGATCGTGGGCGCCAGCATCGCCAGGTAGCGGCCGCGACGCACCATCGGCGCGGCGCTCTTCCCGTGCGTCAGGTCGGCGAGGGTGGAGAGGATCTGCGTCCCGCCCGACAGGCCGGCGAGGAAGATGTAGCCGCCCACGACCCAGTTGTTGAAGGGCGCGGGCTTGACCTGGTTGCGGCCGTAGTAGGTCTCGCCGCGCCACTCGCCGGGCGGCGTGCTGCCCTTGCCTGCGGGAGCCGCGTGGCCCTGCAGCGCGCTCTGGTCGTCCGGCATCCTTCAGTCCTCCCGTGCGAGCAGGGCGATCGTGGCCAGCGCGAGGCCGGCGACGGTGGCAAGGCCGGTCAGCAGCGATGGCCTGACCCTGCGCGAGGCCCGCGCGGGCGCCGCGGGCAGGTTGTAGACCTCGGGGCGCTGGGTCAGCAGGAAGAAGGCGTTGAGGTGGCCGAGATCGCCGGTGGCGCCTGGGCTGTCCGGCACGCCGTAGAGGTAGGCGGCGGTCTGGCCGAGGCCGTGCAGCTGCTCGACGCGCTGGGCCGCGCGCTTCTGCAGCAGCTCGACCTCGCCGAACTGGATGCTCTCGGTGGGACAGGCCTTGGCGCAGGCCGGCTCCAGCCCGCCCTTGAGGCGGTCGTAGCAGAGCGTGCACTTGTGCGCCTTGCCGTCCATCGTGGAGACGGCGACCACGCCGAACGGGCAGGCCGGCACGCAGTAGCCGCAGCCGTTGCAGATGTCCTGCTGCACCACGACGGTGTCGAACTCGGTGCGGAACAGCGCGCCGGTCGGGCAGGCCTCCAGGCAGGGCGCGTTGTGGCAGTGCTTGCACACGTCGCTGAGCATCACCCAGCCGCTCTGGAACGGCGTGCTCTCGTCCGTGCGCACGTCCTGCTCGACGAAGGCGACGTGGCGCCAGGTGTTGGCGGACAGGGCGCCGGTGTTGTCGAAACTCTCGCCGGTCATGCCGATGTTGTCGGCCGGCAGGTTGTTCCACTCCTTGCAGGCGACCTCGCAGGCCTTGCAGCCGATGCACAGAGTGGTGTCCGTGAAGAAGCCGTACGAGTGGCCCGGGCGGATCAGCACGCCGCCGGTCAGCTCGCTCTCGTCGGGGATCATCCGGTCGAGCGTGGACTGGTGGTAGTCGAGCGCGCGCGGGTGCATGTCCATCAGCGCGCGCCCCGCGCCGCGTCGATCCGCGTCGCCACGTGCGCCAGGGCGTTGTCGCCGTCGCGGTAGGTGACGCGCACCGGGACCTGGCTGCGGCCCAGCGGCACGAGCTGCTCCGTCTCCATCGCGGCGTTGGGCGACAGTATGAAGAGGCGCGTCACCCCCTGCGTGTCGGTCATCTGGAAACGGCCCTCCTGCACGATGGTGATCACGCCCTCGACACTCTTCATCGTACGCTCCGGCCGCACTGTGCGCGCCGCGGCATATGCGCCTGCCGGCAGACGTGCAGACAAGGCGCTGCAGATCGGTTCCGCGCGATCTGCCGGTAACGTGACAGCGCCCACGGCCGCGCCGGGTTGCTGGCGGGGCAACACCGGGCCAGCGTCCGTGTCACCAGGGCTGCCGGTTCCGCCGGCGGCACGCGGTCCGGCCTCTGCTGCCCGACCCTCAGGATTGGAGTGCTTCGCATGGGCAAGATCAGCCGCGGTCCCGCAGCGCGCGTCGGCAAGTTCCTCAAGGACTGGTCCCTGCCCCGCCAGCTCGCGGGCCAGAGCAGCCGCGATGTCGCCGCGCGCTCCACCGCCTCCGAGACGCTGCGCCCACGCCTGGAGCACGCCGACACGGTGGGCACCAGCATCTGCCCGTTCTGCGCCGTCGGCTGCGGCCAGCTCGTCTACGCCAGGGACGGCAAGCCGATCCACATCGAGGGCGACCCGCGCTCGCCGGTCAACCAGGGCACGCTGTGCCCCAAGGGCAGCGGCACCCTCGGCCTGCTGCTCAGCCCCGAGCGCGTCAACCAGGTGATGTGGCGCGCACCGCACTCGGACCGCTGGGAGCCGAAGCCGCTGGAGTGGGCGATGGACCGCATCGCGATGCTGACCAAGCGCACCCGCGACGAGACCTACGCGCCCAGCCTGCCGGACGGCACGGAGGTGAACCACACCCTGGGCATCGCCTCGCTGGGCGGGGCGACGCTGGACAACGAGGAGAACTACCTGATCAAGAAGCTGCTCGGCGGTGGTCTGGGCGTGGTCAACATCGAGAACCAGGCGAGGATATGACACTCCTCGTCGGTCCCCAGTCTGGGGACCTCCTTCGGACGCGGCGCGGCCACGATGGCGCTGTGGGACCTGGCGAACTCGGACGTCGTCGTGATCATGGGCTCCAACATGGCGGAGAACCACCCGATCGGGTTCCGCTTCGTCATGCAGGCCAAGGCGCGCGGCGCCACCATCATCCACGTCGACCCGCGCTTCACCCGCACCTCGGCGCTCGCTGACATCCACGCGCCGATCCGCTCCGGCAGCGACATCGCCTTCCTCGGCGGCCTCATCCACCACATCCTCGAGGGCGACCTGTGGTTCCGTGATTTCGCGATGGCGTTCACCAACATCGCCAACATCATCGAGGACGGCTACGGCGATCCCGAGGAGAACGACGGCGTGTTCTCCGGCTTCAACGCCGCCGAACGCGACTACAAGCAGGACAGCTGGCAGTACAGCGGCAAGGTCGTGCCCCCGGCCACCGCCGAGCGCAGCATGGGGGTGTCCAACGACGGCGCGGAGCCGATGGCCGACGGCCCGGCGCCGACCGATCCGACGCTGCAGCACCCGAACTGCGTCTACCAGATCATGCGGCGCCACTACGCGCGCTACACGCCAGAGATGGTGGAGAGCGTCACCGGCGTGCCGCGCGCCCAGTTCCTGCGCATCGCCGACGCCCTGGCGCGCAACTCCGGGCGCGAGCGCACGGGGGCGTTCTGCTACGCGGTCGGCTGGACCCACCACACGACGGGCGTGCAGATCATCCGGGCCTGCACGATCATCCAGGGCCTGCTCGGCAACGTCGGGCGCCCGGGCGGCGGCATCATGGCGCTGCGAGGCCACGCCAGCATCCAGGGCAGCACGGACATCCCGACGCTGTACAACATGCTGCCGACCTACCTGCCGCAGCCCAGCGCGCTCAAGCCGCACGCAACCCTCGCGGAATACATGAAGGCGGAGACGCCCTCCACCGGCTGGTGGCACAACTTCCCCAAGTACATGGTCAGCCTGCTCAAGGCCTGGTACGGCGACACGGCGACGGCCGAGAACGGCTTCGGCTACGCCAACCTGCCACGCCTGACCGGCGACCAGTCGCAGCTGCCGATGACCCTGGCGATGGTGGACGGCGTGGTGCTCGGCCAGTTCGTGCTCGGGCAGAACCCGCTGGTCGGCGCGGTCAACGCCGACCTGGTGGAGCGCGGCCTGTCCAAGCTGGAGTGGCTGGTGGTGCGCGACTTCGCGATGACCGAAACCGCGGAGTTCTGGCGCAAGGGCCGGCTGGTGCAGCGCGGCGAGCTGCGCCCGGACCAGATCGGCACCGAGGTGTTCTTCCTGCCCTGCGCGCTGTCGGCGGAGAAGTCGGGCTCGGTGACCAACACCAGCCGCCTGGTGCAGTGGCACGACGAGGTGGTCGAGGCCCCGGGGGACAGCCGCTCCGAGCTGTGGTTCATGTACCATCTGGGGCGGCGCCTGAAGGCGATGTACGCCGACAGCACCGACCCGCGCGACCGCGCGATCCAGGCGCTCACCTGGGACTACCCGGTGAAGGGCAAGCGGTCCGAGCCGGACGCGGAGGCCGTGCTGCAGGAGATCAACGGCCGCACCGTCGTCGACGGGAAGCTGCTCGCCACCTACAAGGATCTCAAGGCCGACGGCTCCACCTCGTGCGGCGGCTGGATGTACAGCGGCATCTTCCCGCGCGAGGGACACAACGTGGCGCGCTCGCGCCGGCCGGACGGGCCGGACGGGCCGGGCAGCCACCTGGGCTGGGCGTTCGCCTGGCCGGCCAACCGGCGCACGCTGTACAACCGCGCCTCCGCCGATCCTGCCGGCCAGCCCTGGTCGGAGCGCAAGAGGATGGTCTGGTGGGACGAGGCGGAGGCGAAGTGGGCCGGCACCGACGTGCCCGACTTCGAGCCGACCAAGCGCCCGGACTACCGCCCGGACTGGGACACGCACCCGCAAGGCATGGACGCGCTGTCGGGCGCCACGCCGTTCATCATGGAGGCGGACGGCCTTTGCCAGCTGTTCGCGCCTTCCGGCCTGAAGGACGGGCCGCTGCCAGCGCACTACGAGCCGACGGAGAGCCCGGTGCGCAACGAGCTCTACCCGGGGCGGCAGGAGAACCCGACGGTGCAGCTCTGGCCGCGCCCCGGCAACGAGACGCACGACGCGGCCGACCCGCGCTTCCCCTACGTGTTCACGACCTTCCGCCTGACCGAGCTGCACTGCGGCGGCATCATGAGCCGGGTGACGCCGCACACCGCGGAGCTGCAGCCGGAGTCGTTCGTCGAGGTCCCGGTCGAGCTGGCCGAGAAGCTGGGCATCGCGCACCTGGACTGGACCGTGCTGTCGACGCTGCGCGGGGAGATCGAGGTCAAGGCGATGGTCACCAGGCGCCTGCGGCCGTTCACCATCGGCGGCAGGACGGTCTACCAGATCGCCATGCCCTGGGTGTTCGGCGGCGAGGGCATCGCGCACGGGGCGTCGGCCAACGTGCTTCTCGGCATCTACGGCGACGCCAACACGGGCATCCACTCCACCAAGGCGCTGACCTGCAACCTCAGGCGCGGCCGCCTGCCCAGCCCGGCAGGGCACAGCCATGGCCAATGATCCCTCCGTGGCCGGAGACCCCGACGCGCTGGAAGTCGAGGCCCGCGCCGTCGAGCACCCGGAAGCCGATCCGGGTCGTCGAGCGCTGGAGGCGCTGGACAGGGTGCTCGGCGAGAAGCCGGGGGGTGACGCGACGAAGCGGGACCGCGAGCAGCTCGGGCGCGACTTCTCCGAGACGACGCGGCTGATGTGCGGCTTCCGCGACATCCTGATCCAGGCGCAGCGCAGGGCGGGGGTGACTCCCGCCTCGCAGGCGCGGCTGCAGGAGGTCAACAGCGTGCTCAGCGTCGTACTTGGCGGGCACTTCCCGCTCGGCGACGTGCCCTGGCCCCAGGTGGAGAAGGCGCGCGATGCCTTTGCCGCGCTGCTGGCGCGGGGCTGACACGACGCGCGGGGCGATGCTGTCGTGGTGGATGGCCGGCGTTGTCGCGGCGATGCTGGTGCTGCCGGTTCGGGCCGGCGCGGCGCCGTTCTGCGTGCGCACGCCGTCGGTGCCGTCGCGCTGCCTCTATGTCGACGCGGGCGAGTGCCGCACCAGCGCGCGCGCCCAGGGCGGGGAATGCGTCACAAATCCGGCCGAGCCGAGGCCGGTGGCCGGCACAGGACGCTACTGCATCGTGGTCTCGGGCGGAACGCTGGAGTGCGAGTACCCGGACCGCTCTCCCTGCGAGCGTGCGGCGGCGCGCATGGGCAGCGGCTGCGTCGAGGCGCCGCGCACCGGGGGGGGCGAGGCGCCGCTGGCGGACCCGTTCCGGGCGGTCAGGCCTTACTGAGGAGGGCGGACAAAGGAAGGTTGAGGCTCTGCCTCAAACTCCGCCAGGGCGAGCCGCCCTGGACCGGCTTCTCCTGAGTCAGGCAGGTCCAGGGGCGGCTCGCCCCTGGCGGGTCCGGGCAGAGCCCGGCCTTGCTTTCTGGCCGGCAACGAAGAAAGGGCGAGGCCTGCGCCCCGCCCTCCCCCGCCAGTGTCTGGCCGGAGTGGCTACTCGGCGGCCTTCTGGAGCTTGTTCTCCAGGGAGTTGGCCCGGTAGAACTCCTCCGCCGCGGCCGCGCCGCTGCCGGCCTCGACCTTGATGCCAACGTCGCGCATGGCCATCTCGGCGCCGGTGATCGCGGCCAGGCACATCAGCTCGTTCAGGTCGCCGAGGTGGCCGATGCGGAACAGCTTGCCGGCCATCCTCGCCAGGCCGGCGCCAGTCGCCAGGTTGTAGCGCAGGAAGGCGCGCTTGATCACGTCGGCGCCGTTGAAGCCGTCGGGCACCATGATCGCGCTGACCGTGTCGCTGTACCACTTGGGCTCCTGCGCGCAGAGCTTCAGCTTCCAGCCGTCGAGCACCGCGGCGCGCACGCCGCCAGCGAGATAGGTGTGACGGGCGATGACGTTGTCGAGGCCTTCCTCGTCGAGCAGCATCGTGAGCGCCTCGCGCAGCCCATAGAGCAGCGGCAGCGACGGCGTATAGGGAAAATAGCCGTCCTTGTTCGCCTTGGACTGGTCGTCGAAGTCGAAGTAGGCGCGACGCAGCGGGTTGTTGTTGCGCGCGGCCTTCTGCGCCTCAAGCGCCTTCTGGCTGACGCAGGCGATGCCGAGGCCTGCGGGCAGCATCAGGCCCTTCTGGCTGCCGGTGATGGCGCCGTCGACCTTCCAGTCGTCCATGCGGAAGTCGAGCGAGCCGATCGAGCTGACGCCGTCGACAAACAGCAGCGCCGGGTGGCCGGCGGCGTCCATCGCCTTTCGGATGGCGGCGATGTCGCTGGTGACGCCGGTCGCGGTCTCGTTCTGCACGACCATGACGGCCTTGATCTCATGGCCCTTGTCGGCCGCGAGGGCCTCGCCGATGCGCTCGGGCGAGGCGCCGGTGCCCCACTCCTCGTCCTGGATGACGACGTCGAGGCCGACGCGCTGGGCAAGGTCGATCCACAGCGTGCTGAACTGGCCGAAGCGCGACGAGAGCACCTTGTCGTTCAGGCTGAGCGTGTTGGTAAGCACCGCCTCCCAGCTTCCCGTGCCCGAGGACGGGAAGATGAACGCCTGGCCGGTGGTGGTGCGGAACAGGCGCTTGAGCTGCTCGAAGATCGGCAGGGTCAGCTTGGGGAAGTTCGGGTTCCGGTGGTCCTCCATCGGGACGTGCATCACGTTGAGGATGCGGTCCGGGACGTTGGTGGGTCCGGGCACGTTGAGGAAGTGGCGTCCAGTCATGCAGTCCTCCCAATCGCGTCTTGCTCCCGGCAGCGGTGGGTCCGCCCGGGCATCCGCGTCGCTGGCCGGGACCATTACCCCAGAGCACCCTCCGGCTCAAACACCTGCTTTCGGCTTCGCGACATTTCCGCAAAGCCGGAGCGCCTCGGCGGGCAAGAAAACGGCGCGACCCGGGCTTCGAGGGGTCCGCAGTGCCTGAGCACCGGCTTTCGCCCGCCAACGCGCAGAGACGCCGTGCCGTGGCGCAGGGGCCTGCCGCCGGCCGGTCGCGCTGTCGGCGCCGCGGCACCTCGGCGCCGGCCTCAGCCCCTGGCGGTGCGGGCTCCGACGTGCTGCACGGGCTCGCCCTGCGCCGCGTGCGCCTGCGGGTCGAGGCCGACGAAGGCGAGGGTGTCGCGCAGGCTCGGCGCCAGGAACCGCAGCGGCGCGGCCATGGCGCCGATGATCTCGACGTGGTTCACGCCCGGGTAGATGCGGTCCTCCGCGACGCCCCCGGCGGCGCGGATGTGCGCCGCGAGCCGCAGCGTGTTGGCGGGCATCACTGTGGTGTCGCTGCTGCCGGCGCACAGCAGGGCCGGCGGTCCGTCGCCGCCCGCATAGGTGATCGGCTGGGTGTCCACCCGGTCCGCGCCGCCGAAGATCGACGCCAGTTCGTCGGTGTGCAGCGGCAGGAAGTCGTACGGTCCTGCCAGCCCGACCAGCCCGCGCAGCGCCTGGCGCGGCACCAGCCCCTCCGCGCCCAGCCAGCGCGTGTCGAACGCCAGCATCGCCGCGTTGTAGGCGCCGGCGGAGTGGCCGAGGAGGAACACCGGTTCCGGGCGTCCCGCACGATCCGGGACGCGCGACTCCGCCACGGTCCTCGCGTGCAGGGTGGCCCAGTGCACCGCGGCGGCACAGTCGCGCAGGAAGTCCGGGTAGCGCACCTGCGGGTACAGGCGGTAGTCGGGGATCACCACGATCGCGCCGCGGCTCGCCAGGGCACCGCCGACGAAGCGGTACATCGCCTTGTCGCCGTCCTTCCAGCCGCCGCCATAAAGGAACACGATCACCGGCGCCGGACCGGCCAGAGGAGCGGCCGCCGGCGCGTAGACGTCGAGCGAGCGCCGCGGCCCGTCGCCGTAGGTAACGCCTTCCGCCACCAGCCGCTGCGGCGCCAGGTCGTTGAGGATCCTGGCGGGGGAGCAGCCTGCGGCGAGCAGCAGGCCCATCCCGCCCAGCACGCGACGTCCGATCCCGCCCGGTGCGGCCGCACCGGGCGCGGCGACGGCAAGGCTGGCGTGGATCTTGCTGCCGGGAGACGTTTCCGGCATTGCCGCGGCAGCTCCGGAAGGCCTGGGTCGGGCTTCGTTCATCGCCTGACAACGCGCATCCGACCGTTCGGTGCCGCGCGGCCGACGAGCACGCGACACCGTGCAGAGTCTTAACCGGGCCGGTCCATGCTGGACGCCGTGCCGTTCCGCCGAGGGTGCCACGTCAGCCACGACCCGACTTGCCATCGACCTCGACGCCATCGCCGCCAACTGGCGCCTGCTGCGCGCACGCCACCCTGGCGACGTGGCGGGCGTGCTCAAGGCCGACGGCTACGGCCTGGGCGCCGCCAGGGTCGCCGCCCGGCTGCGGGCGGAGGGATGCCGGCACTTCTTCACCGCCCATGCCGGCGAGGCGCGCGCGATCCGTCCGCTGGTCGGCGATGCGATGCTCTGCGTGCTGAACGGCCTGCCGCCCGGCGAGGCCGACGGCTATGTCGAGCATGGCCTGCTGCCCGCCCTCGGCACACTGCGCGAGATCGCGGAATGGGCGGCGGCGGCACGGTGCCTCGGGCGGACGCTGCCGGCGCTGCTGCACGTCGACACCGGGATGAACCGCCTGGGCCTGGACGCGGACGAACTCGACGCGCTGGTGCGCCAGCCGTCGCTGCTGGACGGGGTGGCGCTGCGTTACGTCATGACCCACCTGTGCGCCGCCGACACGCCGGACAGCCCCGCCAACACGGCGCAACGCCTGGCGTTTGCCCGCGACTGCGACCGCCTCGACGCGGCGCTGGGCCGCACCGTGGCGCGCTCGGTGGCCAACTCCTCCGGCGTGTTCCTTGGCAAGGGATTCGCCTCCGACCTGGCACGGCCGGGCGCCGCGCTGTACGGCATCAACCCCGTCCCCGGGCAGCCGAACCCGATGCGTCCGGTGCTGCGCCTGTCGGCCAGCGTGCTGTCTGTGCGCGCCGTCCCGGCCGGCGGCAGCGTCGGCTACAACGGCGCCTGGACCGCGGCGCGCGACAGCAGGATCGCGACGCTGGGCGTGGGCTACGCGGACGGGCTGGCGCGCTCGCTGTCCAACGCCGGGCGGGCCAGCTTTGACGGCAGGCACGTGGCACTGGTAGGGCGTGTCTCCATGGACCTGACCACCTTCGATGTCACCGACCATCCCGCGATCCAGCCTGGCGCCTGGCTGGAGCTGATCGGCCCGGACCTGCCGCCGGACGAGGTCGCAGCGCGCGCCGGCACCAACGCCTACGAGATCCTGACCTCGCTGGGGTCGCGCTACGAGCGGGAATACACCAGCCTGTGAGCGGCATGGCCGGCAACGGGCAGGCCAGCCCTGCGGCCGCGGCGCCCGAGGGCGTCGCCGCCGGAGCGTCCGGATCGCAGGTGGCGAGCCTTGAGCCGCACGCCGGTGGCGTGAGCCTGGCCGGCGCAGTCGCCGCGCTCGGCGCGGGGTTGCTCGCCGCCTGCATCTCGACCGGCAGGGTGGCGCTGTTCGCAGCCTCCGGCGTCTCGCATCTGGTGCGTCCGCCGTTCTACGGCCGCATCTTCCTGGCCGCGCTGGTCGAGTTCGGCTACTTCAGCCTCCCCGTGGTGGCGCTGACCGCGGTGTTCGCCGGCATGGTGATCGCCCTGCAGTCCTACACCGGCTTCGCCCGCTTCGGCGCCGAGAGTGCCATTGCCAACATCGTGGTGTTGTCGGTGGTGCGCGAGCTGGCACCGGTGCTGGGCGGGCTGATGGTGGCGGGGCGCGTGGGCGCCGCGATGGCCGCCGAGCTGGGCACCATGCGGGTGACCGATCAGATCGACGCGCTGGGCACGCTTTCGACCAACCCGATGAAGTACCTGGTGGCGCCGAGGCTGCTGGCAGCGACCATCGCGCTGCCGCTGCTGGTGCTGGTCGCCGACGTGATCGGGGTGTTCGGCGGCTTCATCATCGCGGTGGTCAAGCTGGGGTTCAACCCGCAGGCCTACCTGCACGCGACGGCGTCGTTCATGACCACGGCGGACGTGGTGGTCGGGCTGGCGAAGGCGGCGGTGTTCGGCTTCCTGATCGCGCTGATGGGCTGCTACCACGGCTACAACAGCCGCGGCGGTGCCGAGGGCGTGGGCTCGGCCACCACCTCGGCCGTGGTCACCGCCTCGATCCTGATCCTGGCATTCGACTACGTGCTCACCGAGCTGTTCTTCGCCCGATGAGCGCGGCCCTCTCGCGCACGGCCAGCCTCGCGGACGCCGCCGTGCCCAAGATCCGCGTGCGCGGCCTGCGCAAGCGGTTCGGCGACAAGCAGGTGCTCGACGGCGTGGACCTCGACGTGATGCCCGGCACCTCGATGGTGGTGATCGGCGGCTCCGGTTCCGGCAAGTCGGTGCTGATCAAGTCGATTTTGGGACTTGTCACGCCGGACGAGGGCACGATCGAGATCGACGGGCGCGACATCCTCGCCCTGCCCCGCAGCGAGCGCGAGGCCGCGCGCGCGCGCATCGGCATGCTGTTCCAGAATGCGGCGCTGTTCGACAGCCTGCCGGTCTGGGAGAACGTGGCCTTCGGGCTGCTGGCGCACGTGCGCGGCCGCCCGCGCATCGGCCGCGACGCCGCCCGTGCCAGGGCGTCCGACATCCTGGCCCAGGTCGGGCTGTCACCGTCGGTGGGCGACCTGTCGCCCGCGGAGCTGTCGGGCGGCATGCAGAAGCGCGTGGGCCTGGCGCGCGCGATCGCGGCCCAGCCTGACATCCTGTTCTTCGACGAGCCGACCACCGGCCTAGACCCGATCATGGGCGCCGTGATCGACGGGCTGATCCTCGACTGCGTGAAGCGCCTGGGCTCGACGGCGATCGCGATCACCCACGACATGGCGAGCGCCACCCGGATCGGCGACCGCGCGGCGATGCTGTTCGCGGGGCGCATCATCTGGGAAGGCGAGGCACAGGCGTTGCTCGACAGCGGCAACGCGATGGTGGACCAGTTCACCCACGGACGACGCGAGGGGCCGATCCAGATGGAGCTGCGGCGCTAGACAAGGAAGGTTGAGGCTCTGCCTCAAACTCCGCCGGGGGGGGCGCCTAGACTGGCCTTCCTTATGAGAGGCCGGTCCAGGGGCGGCTCGCCCCTGGCGGGTCTGTGCAGAGCCCAGCCTAGCTTTCCTGTGGTGCCGCTCAAAGAAAAGGGCCGGGATCG
>CAXSER010000044.1:0-7354 GCA_964236315.1 uncultured Acetobacteraceae bacterium
GGCGCATGGTGGTGATCGAGATGAACCCGCGGGTGTCGCGCTCCTCGGCGCTGGCGTCCAAGGCGACGGGGTTCCCGATCGCCAAGATCGCGGCCAAGCTCGCGGTGGGGTACACGCTCGACGAGCTGAGCAACGACATCACGCGGACCACGCCGGCCTCGTTCGAGCCGACGATCGACTATGTCGTGGTCAAGATCCCCCGCTTCACGTTCGAGAAGTTCCCGGGCACGCCGCAGCTGCTGTCGACGGCGATGAAGTCGGTGGGCGAGGCGATGTCGATCGGGCGCTCCTTCGCCGAGGCGCTGCAGAAGGGGCTGCGGTCGATGGAGACCGGGCTGCACGGGCTCGACCCGGTGGAGGCTCCGGGCGACGGCGGGGCGGACGCGTTCCGCGCGGCGCTGTCCACGCCGCGGCCGGACCGGCTGCTGATGGCGGGCCAGGCGCTGCGGGCGGGGCTGTCGGTCGAGGACATCCACGAGGCGTGCAGGTTCGACCCGTGGTTCCTGCGCGAGCTGGAGAAGATCGTTGCCGCCGAGCGGGTCGTCGAGCGCGACGGGCTGCCGGGCGAGGCCGGGGCGATGCGCAGGCTCAAGGCGCTGGGGTTCTCGGACCACCGGCTGGCGGCGCTGTCGGGGGTGGCGGAGGCGGAGGTGTTCGCGCGGCGCGAGCGGCTGGGGGTGCGGGCCGTGTACAAGCGGATCGACACCTGCGCGGCCGAGTTCCGCTCGGCCACCCCCTACATGTATTCGACCTACGAGGGGGGGTTCGGGGTGCCGGCCTGCGAGTCCGATCCCACGGACCGGCAGAAGATCGTCATCCTCGGCGGCGGGCCGAACCGGATCGGGCAGGGCATCGAGTTCGACTACTGCTGCGTCCACGCCGCCTATGCGCTCAAGGAGGCGGGGTTCGAGACCATCATGGTCAACTGCAACCCCGAGACGGTGAGCACGGACTACGACACCTCGGACCGGCTGTATTTCGAGCCGCTGACCGGGGAGGACGTCACCGCGCTGGTGCGGCGCGAGCAGGAGCGCGGCGAGGTGCTCGGCTGCATCGTGCAGTACGGCGGGCAGACGCCGCTCAAGCTGAGCCAGTCGCTGGCGGCGGCGGGGATCCCGGTGCTGGGCACGACGGCGGACGCGATCGACATGGCCGAGGACCGCGAGCGGTTCCAGGCGCTGCTGCGCACGCTGGGGCTGCGCCAGCCGGAGAACGGCACGGCGCGCTCGGCCGGCGAGGCGGAGGCGGTGGCCGAGCGCATCGGGTATCCTGTGGTGGTGCGGCCGTCGTACGTGCTCGGCGGGCGGGCGATGGAGATCGTGCACGAGAAGGCGCAGCTGGCGCGCTACATGGCGCGCTCGGGCAAGGCGTCGCTGGAGTCCGGGCCGATCCTGCTCGACCGCTACCTCAACGACGCGACCGAGGTGGACGTGGACTGCATCTGCGACGGCGAGCGGGTGTATGTCGCAGGCGTGATGGAGCACATCGAGGAGGCGGGCATCCATTCGGGCGACAGCGCGTGCTCGCTGCCGCCGTACTCGCTGTCGCCGGCGATCGTGGGCGAGCTGCGGGTGCAGACCGAGGCGATGGCGCGCGCGCTCGGCGTGGTCGGGCTGATGAACGTGCAGTTCGCGATCAAGGGCGAGGACATCTACGTGCTGGAGGTCAACCCGCGGGCGTCGCGCACGGTGCCGTTCGTGGCGAAGGCGACGGGCGTGCCGGTGGCCAAGATCGGGGCGCGGGTGATGGCCGGCGCCAGGCTCGCGGAGTTCCGGCTGGACGACCAGGCGATCGCACCGCACGTCGCGGTCAAGGAGGCGGTGTTCCCGTTCGCGCGCTTCCCCAACGTGGACACCATCCTGGGGCCGGAGATGAAGAGCACCGGGGAGGTGATGGGGCTGGACTCGTCGTTCGAGCGGGCGTTCGCCAAGGCGCAGCTCGGCGCGGGGGTGAAGCTGCCGGACGCGGGGACGGTGTTCATCTCGGTGCGGGACACGGACAAGGCGGCGCTGCTGGCGATGTCGAGGCGGCTGATCGACATGGGGTTCGCGATCCTGGCGACGCGGGGCACGGCGGGCAAGCTGCGCGACGCCGGCCTGGCCGCGAAGGTCGTGAACAAGGTGCTGGAGGGGCGGCCGCACTGCGTGGACGCGATCCGCTCGGGCGAGGTGCAGCTGGTGATCAACACGGCGTCCGGCGCGCAGTCGGTGACGGACAGCTTCGACATCCGCCGCTCGGCGCTGACGCTGGGGGTGCCGCACTACACGACGATCGCGGGCGCGCGGGCAGCGGTGCATGCCATAGCGGCCCTGCGGGCGGGGACGCTTGAAGTCGCGCCCCTGCAGTCCTACTTTCGCGGATCGTTCTGACCGGGCGCGGGCGGGCCTCCCAGCCCGTCCGTGCCCGTATCGCCTTCCAGGCGTTCCTTGCCTCCCAGACTTCCCTTGCCTCCCAGACTGCGTGAGGATTCCGCGACTTGCAGAAATTTCCGATGACCGGCCCGGGTCTGGTTCGGCTCGAGGACGAGCTGAGGCTGCTGCGCAGCGAGGAGCGTCCCTCCGTGATCCGCGCGATCGCCGAGGCGCGCAGCCACGGCGATCTTTCCGAGAACGCCGAGTACCATGCGGCGCGCGACCGGCAGTCGTTCATCGAGGGGCGCATTCAGGAGCTGGAGGAGATCGTCTCGCTGGCCGAGGTGATCGACCCGTCGACGCTGTCGGGCGACACGGTGAAGTTCGGGGCGCACATCCGGCTCGTCGACGAGGAGACGGACAAGGAGGCGACCTACCAGATCGTCGGCGTCCACGAGGCGGACCTGAAGCGGCAGCTGCTTTCGGTGTCCTCGCCGCTGGCCAAGGCGCTGATCGGCAAGAAGGCGGGGGATACCATCTCCGTGCCGGCGCCGGGCGGGGACCGCTCGTACGAGATCCTGAACATCCGCTTCGGCTGACGAAGGAAGGCCAGAGGCTCCGCCTCTGGGCTCCGCCAAAGGCTCGCCTTTGGAAACCCCTCCTCAAGAAGCCGGTCCAGGGCGGCTCGCCCTGGCGGGTCGGCGCTTCCAAGACAGGGGGCAGAGCCCTGGCCTTGCCTTTCCGGACCCCGCCATGATCGACCTTTCCGACGTCCAGGCCGCCGCCGTCCGCATCGCGGGCCGCGTGCTGCGCACTCCGTCCCTGCCCTCGCTGGCGCTGTCGCGCGCGACGGGGGCGGAGGTCACGCTCAAGCTCGAGAACCTCCAGGCGATCGGCTCCTTCAAGGAGCGCGGCGCGGCCAACAAGCTGGCGCTGCTGGACGCGGGCGAGCGGGCGCGCGGCGTGATCGCGGCGTCCGCCGGCAACCACGCGCAGGGAGTGGCGCGGCATGCGCAGCTCGCGGGGATCGCGGCCACCATCGTGATGCCGCGGCATACGCCAGCGGCGAAGGTGACGCGCACGGCGGCCTGGGGGGCGCGGGTGGTGCTGCACGGGGAGGATTTCGCAGAGGCGGCCGCGCACGCGGTGGGGATGGCGGCGGCGGAGGGGCTGGTGTTCGTCCATCCGTACGACGACCCGGCGGTGATGGCGGGACAGGGGACGCTGGCGCTGGAGCTGCTGGAGGACGCGGCGCAGGTCGAGGTGCTGGTGGTGCCGGTCGGTGGCGGCGGCATGATCGCGGGATGCGCGGCGGCGATCGCGGGGCTGCGGCCGGATGTCGAGGTGATCGGGGTGCAGGTCGACGCGTACGCCTCGCTGGCGGCGCGCGAGGAGGGGGCGCGGGCGCCCTGGGGCGGGCCGACGATCGCGGAGGGGATCGCGGTGCCGCAGGTGGGGGCGTTCCCGCTGGAGGTGATCCGGGCGCACGTGTCCGAGGTGCTGCGGGTGAGCGAGCGCGGGGTCGAGGACGCGATCGCGCTGCTGGCGGAGGGTGCCAAGCTGGTCGCGGAGGGCGCGGGGGCGACAGGGGTCGCGGCGCTGCTGGCCCATCCCGAGCGGTTCCGCGGGCGTCGGGTCGCCACCGTGATCTGCGGGGGCAACATCGACCCGCGCATCCTGGCCAACGTCCTGCTGCGCAACCTGCTGCGCGACGGGCGGCTGCTGCGGCTGCGCATGCAGATCCCGGACCGGCCCGGCGTGCTGGCCGACATCTCCGGGCGGATCGGGGCGCTGGGGGGCAACATCATCGAGGTCCTGCACCAGCGGCTGTTCGCGGCGGCGAGCGTGCAGGCGGCGGAGCTGGAGGTCATGGTCGAGGCGCGCGACCCGCTGCACGCGAACGACATCGCGGGGGCGCTGGCGGAGCGCTACGTCGTGCAGAGGGTCTAGCAAGGAAGGCCAGAGGCTCTGCCTCTGGACTCCGCCAAGGGCTGGGCCCTTGGATCGCCCTCTTGGAGCAAGGGGATCGAAGGGTCCTCGGACCCTTGGCGGGTCCGGGCGGAGCTGGCCAAGGGTTTCGGTGGCCCTTCTTTGGGCCATCGGAATGGCCGGCGGAGGGAGAGCTCATGCCTGCTTTTGTCCCGTCGCGCAGGACATTCCGTCATGCGGGACAGGACAAAGCTGTCACGATGTGCGTGACATCTGATGGCTTTTTCGTGGCCGCGTCCTGCGCGGCAGGACGCTTCCGGGGCGTCAGGCCTGCGGCTCGAAGCGCAGGGCGGCGCCGTTCATGCAGAAGCGCAGGCCGGTCGGACGGGGGCCGTCGGGGAAGACGTGGCCCAGGTGGCCGCCGCAGCGGGCACAGTGGACCTCGGTGCGCGACATCAGCAGGCCGCGGTCCTCGCGGGTGCCGACGGCAGCCTGGGTCACGGGGGCGGTGAAGGAGGGCCAGCCGGTGCCGCTGTCGAACTTGGCGGCCGAGGCGAACAGGGCGGCGTCGCAGCCGGCGCAGAGGAAGCGGCCGGGGCGGTGCTCGCGGTCCAGCGGGCTGGTGCCGGCACGCTCGGTGCCGTGGCGGCGCAGCACGCGGTACTGCTCGGGAGACAGGCGCCGCTGCCAGTCGGCGTCGTCTCGGGCGACCTCGAAGGCCGGGGTGGCGGCAGGCTTCAGGTTGCGGAACAGGCCCATGGCGGTTCTCCCCCTCGCGGCCGCCTCGGTCGGGCGGCTTGACGGGGCAAGATGGGGGCGGGCGGCGGGAAGCGCCAGGGCTCCGGGGACGGAGGTGGCGGCAGGGTCAGCGGCTGGCGCGGGCGGCGGCCATGGCGTCGTTGAAGCGGGTGAAGAAGGCGTCGTAGGCGCCGGTGGCCTCGGCGGTGCGCAGGGGGCGGACGCGCTCGACGCAGATCTCGGGGGCGTCGGGGTGGGCGGCGAGCAGGGCCATGGTCTCGGCGATGAAGGCGTCGAGCGGCATGGCGGCGGGGTCGGCGGCCTGGCGGGCGCCCTGCAGCCCGGTCTGCACGTAGGGGGGGACCAGCTCGATCACCTGCACGGCCGTGTCGCGGAGCTGGAAGCGCAGGGACTGGGTCCAGGAATGGATCGCGGCCTTGGTGGCGCAGTAGGCGGGGTTGAGCGCCAGCGGCACGAAGGCCAGGCCGGAGGAGACGGTCAGGATCGTGGCGCGCGGGCGCGACAGGAGGTGCGGCAGCAGGGCCGCGGTCAGGCGGATCGGGCCGAGCAGGTTGGTCGCGACCATCGCCTCGGCGTCGGCGGTGGCGCCGTCGCGCACCGACTCCTCGCGCATGATGCCGGCGTTGTGGACCACGGCGTCGAGCGCGGGGTACTCGTCGCGCAGGCGGGCGGCGAAGGCGGGGATCGAGGCGGGGTCGTCGAGGTCGAGCAGCGCCGAGCGCATGCCGGGGTTGGCGGCGGTGGCCGCGTCGAGCGGCGCGGCGCGGCGGCCGGCGACGACGACCTGGTTGCCGAGCGCGTGGAAGGCCTCGGCGAGGGCGCGGCCGATGCCGGAGCCGCCGCCGGTGATCAGGATCGTGTTGCCGGTGGTCTGCATGGGGGGTCTCCGCTGGGCGGGAAGCAGGGTCGAGGCGCTGCCTCGAGCTCCGCCAGGGCGAGCCGCCCTGGACCGGCTTCTCTGAGGCAAGGCCGGTCCAGGGGCGGCTCGCCCCTGGCGGGTCCGGACGTGGCTGGCCGAAGGTTCCGATGGCCCGCCTGGGCCATCGGAATGGCCGGCGGAGGGGGAGCCCAGGCCTGCTTTCAGGCCGGGGTGGCGAGGTGGTGGTAGGCACGGCCCAGGTAGATCAGGGCCTCGCCGTCGTCGCCGGTGCGGATGGCCTCGACCTCGCAGAACAGCACGCTGTGGGTGCCGACCTCGGTGACCTGGGCGATGCGGCAGTCGAAGGCGACGCGGGCATCGTCGAGCACGGGGGCGCCGGTGGCGAGCGTGGTCCAGCGGCCGCCCGCGAAGCGCGTGGCCTGGTCGGGGGCGCCGGCGAAGGCCGAGGACAAGGCCTCGTGATGGGCGGCGAGGACGTTCACGCAGAGCACGCCGTTGCGCTTGAAGCGGGCGTTGTTGGCGCTGGTGCGGTTGAGGCAGACCAGCAGCGTCGGCGGGTCGTCGGTCACGCTGCACACCGAGGACGCCGTGAAGCCGCAGCGGCCGGCGGGGCCGTCGCTGGTCACGACGTTCACCGCGGCGCCGAGCCGGGCCATGGCATCGCGGTAGGCGGCCTGGCCGACGGCGAGGGGGGCGTCGGCGGGCGTGACGCCGGGGTCCGGCGCGTCGGGCGGCGCGGCGTCGGGCAGGCGGGCGTCCGGGCGCGGGAGGTCGGACGGCGGGGCGTCGGCGGGGGGCACGCGGGTCAGGCCAGGCCGGCGAACAGGGCGGTGGAGAGGTAGCGCTCGGCGAAGGAGGGGGCGATGCCGACGAGCAGCTTGCCGGCGAAGCGGGGCTCGCGGGCGAGGTCGAGCATGGCGTGCAGCACGGCGCCCGAGGAGATGCCGATCGGGATGCCCTCGGTGCGGGCGCAGCGGCGGGCGGCGGCGACGGCGTTGCGCTCGGAGACGGTGGCCACGCTGTCGAGCAGGTCGAGGTCGAGCACCGCGGGGCGGAAGCCGGGACCGATGCCCTGGATGCCGTGCGGGCCGGGCTCGTCGCCGTTGAGCACGGCGGATTCGGCGGGCTCGACGCCGATGATCGCCATGCCCGGCCGGCGCGGCTTCAGCGCGCGGGCGATGCCGGTCAGCGTGCCGCCGGTGCCGACGCCGCCGATCACGGCGTCCACGGTGCCGTCGGTGTCGGCCCAGATCTCCTCGGCGGTGGCGACGGCGTGGATCTCGGGGTTGGCGGGGTTGTCGAACTGGCGGGGCATCCAGGCGCCGGGGGTGGCGGCGACGATCTGCTCGGCGCGGGCGATGGCGCCGGCCATGCCGGTCTGCGTGGGCGTCAGCTCGATGCGGGCGTCCATGATGCGCATCATGCGGCGGCGCTC
>CAXSER010000044.1:7454-12291 GCA_964236315.1 uncultured Acetobacteraceae bacterium
CCGACGGTGTCGAGGATGCTGTCGTAGATGCGGCCGCGCGGCGGCACGCGGGGCTGGACCGCGGGGGCGGCGGCGCTCGCGTGGGCATCGCCGTGGGTGTGCGGGGCGGTGGTCTGCCGGGGAAATGCGTTCATCTGACGTGACATCCGGCCCGAGTTGGCACATGTCTCAGGGAGCGCTGGGCGGGCGATCCCGTGCCGCGCCCGTGGGTCGGGCGGGGCTGTGCGTTGGGGGAGAGATGGGGATGCTGGTGCGCCGCGACAGGGCGATGGTGGCCGTGCTCATCATGCTCGATGTCGGGTTCCACGCCGGGCGCGGCAGCACAGTGAGCGCCGCCGAGATCGCGGAGCGTGCCGGGCTGGCGCGGCGCGGCATCGAGCCGCTGCTGCAGGCGCTGTCGCGCTCCGGCCTGCTGGAGAGCGTGCGCGGGCCGCGCGGCGGCTACCGGCTGGGGAGGGCGCGGCGCGACATCTGCCTGTGCGACGTGGTGCGCACCGCGACCGCCGACGATTCGCCGACAGAGGACGGGCCGCGCGGCGATCTGCAGGACGCTGTGGTGGACAAGCTGTGGCACGAGCTCGATGCCTCGATGTGCGAGCGGTTGCAGACGATGACCCTCGACGACCTGCTGCGGCGCGCGGAGGCGGCGGGCCTGCGCCGGCCGCTGGCGGAACCGATCAGCTTCTCTATATGATCGCCAAACCACGGTCGCAAGTCGTGGTTGCAGCAATACGCTGACGCCCTTCGTGGAGTTCCGGCCGGCGCGGCGGGGCCTGGCGGGCGAGGCGGGGAACGGGGCGTGCCATGACCATCCAGCTGGGCCAGATCGCCCCGGACTTCGAGCAGGACACCAGCCACGGCCGCATCCGGTTCCACGAATGGCTCGGCGAGTCCTGGGCGGTGCTGTTCAGCCATCCCAGGGACTTCACGCCCGTGTGCACCACGGAGCTGGGCGTGGTGGCGCAGCTCGGGCCGGAGTGGCGCAGGCGCGGCGTCAAGGTGATCGGGCTGTCGGTCGATCCCTCCGCGCGCCATGCCGCCTGGGAGGCGGACATCGCGGAGACTCAGGGGTCGGAGGTCGACTTCCCGATGATCGCCGACCACGACCGCAGGGTGGCGACGCTGTACGGCATGGTGCATCCGGACACCGACCCGATGGTGACTGTGCGCACCGTGTTCGTGATCGACCCGCAGCGGAAGGTGCGCCTCACGCTGTGCTACCCGCCGAGCACGGGGCGCAACTTCGCCGAGGTGCTGCGGGTGCTCGACAGCCTGCAGCTCGCCGATGCCCACAAGGTGACCACGCCCGGCAACTGGACGCAGGGGGAGCGCGTGATCATCTCGCCCTCGGTGTCCGACGAGGACGCGGCGAGGCGGTTCCCCGGCGGGTGGGTGACGCTGAAGCCCTACCTGCGGATGGTGGAGCAGCCTGGGATGGCGCGCCAGGAAGCAAGGCCAGAGGCTCTGCCTCTGGACTCCGCCAAAGGCTCGCCTTTGGAATCCAATACCTAAGTAGGGCCGGTCCAGGGGCGGCTCGCCCCTGGCGGGTTCGGGCAGAGCCCGGCCTTGCTTGCTTCGACAGGCGCCCGCGGGCGCGAACGGGATGGAGGCGGCGATGGCCGAGGCGGTGAAGCTTTCCGCGGTGGAGCACCTGAAGCTCGCGAGCAACGGCCTGCGCGGCCGGCTGGCCGACGAGCTGGCGGAGGGGGGCATCCAGGTCAGCGAGGATGCCTACAACCTGCTCAAGTTCCACGGCAGCTACGAGCAGTTCGACCGCGACACCGCGACCGCGCGCAAGCAGGCCGGGGTGGAGAAGGAGTACCAGTTCATGCTGCGCGTCCGCATGCCCGGCGGGCAGATGACGGCCGCGCAGTACCTCGGGCTGGACCGGCTGGCCGACGACCGGGCGAACTCGACGCTGCGCATCACCACGCGCCAGGGCATCCAGTTCCACGGCATCGTCAAGGGCGACCTCAAGCCGGCGGTGGCCGCGATCAACCACACGATGCTGTCCACGATGAACGCGTGCGGCGACGTCAGCCGCAACGTGATGGCGACCCCTGCCCCGCGCCGCGACGCGCAGCACGCGCGGCTGCACGCGGATGCGCGGATGCTGGCCGACGCGCTGCGGCCGAGGTCGCGGGCGTACTACCAGATCTTCATGGACGAGCTGCCGGACCCGCGCGTCGACGAGACGGAGGTGCTGTACGGCGAGACCTACCTGCCGCGGAAGTTCAAGATCGGGCTCGTGGTGCCGTCGGACAACACGGTGGACGTGCTGAGCAACGACCTGGGGCTGGTCGCGGTGTTCGATGACGAGGGGCGGGGCGACACGCTGCTGGGCTACAACCTCATGCTCGGCGGCGGGCAGGGCATGACGCACAACAACGCGCGCACCTTCCCCAGGCTGGCGACGCCGGTGGCGTTCGTGCCGGCGTCCGAGCTGCTGCGCGGCGTGGAGGCGGTGATCCGGCTGCAGCGAGACCATGGCGACAGGACGAACCGGCGCAGGGCGCGGCTCAAGTACGTCGTGGCGGACCAGGGGCCGGAGTGGGTGGCGCGCACGCTGGCCGGATACTATGGCGGCGAGATGGAGCCGGTGCGGGCGGTGGCGCGTCTGCGCGTGCCGGAGCTGCTGGGGTGGCACGAGCAGGGCGACGGGCTGTGGTGGCTCGGGGTGCCGGTGCCGTCGGGGCGGATCGCGGACCACGAGGGCGGGGCGCGAATCCGCACGGCGCTGCGCGAGGCGGTCGAGCGTTTCGGCTGCGACCCGGTGATGACGCCGCAGCAGGACGTGCTGCTCACCAACCTGCGGGGGGAGGATCGCGCGGCGCTGGATGCGCTGCTGGCCGGGCACGGGGTGGTGCCGGCCGACGCGATGAGCTCGTTCGCGCGCTTCGCGCTGGCGTGCCCTGCCCTGCCGACCTGCGGGCTGGCGCTGACGGAGGCGGAGCGGGTGGCTCCGGAGTTCGTGGCGGGCATCGACGCTGTGCTGGCGGCGCACGGTCTGTCGGAGCGGCAGATCAGCCTGCGGGTGACGGGGTGCCCGAACGGGTGCTGCCGGTCGTACTCGGGCGACATCGGCATGGTCGGGCGGATGCCGGGGTTCTACGCGCTGTACGTCGGCGGGGACTTCGAGGGGACGCGGCTGTCGTTCAAGCTGCTGGAGAAGGTGGCGGCGGCGCAGGTGGTGCCGACGTTCGCCCCGCTGCTGGCGGCGTGGGCGGCGCAGGGGAGCGCGGAGGAGGGGTTCGGCGACTTCTGCACGCGGGTGGGGCTGGAGTCGCTGCTGGCGATGCTGCCCGGGGCGGAGTCGGCGGCGGCGTGAGGCAAGGCCGGGGGCGCTGCCCCTGGACCCCGCCAGGGGCGGGCCGCCCCTGGACCGGCCTTCGTCAGGTCAGCGGGCGGGGCTACTTCACCACGGGCGAGGGGTGGCCGGAGGTGTAGGCCTCGCCCACGGGGGTGACGACCACGGTCAGGTGCAGCAGGCTGTCCACCTTGGTGGTGCGCAGGCGGACGATGAAGCTGTCGCTGCCGACGAAGCCGTGCGCCGGGGTGTAGTCGATGTCGGTCTTGCTGCCGACGGTGTGGATCAGCGGCTTGCCGTGCACCGGCGGCGCGGTCACCAGGCCGACCTCGAACGGACGCCCGGCGGAGTCCGCCAGGGAGGCGGCGCAGAAGCCGCCGTCGTTGGTCACCGTCATGGTGGTGGCCGACTCGCCGCCGTCGCGCAGCACGATCGGCGTGACCGTGCAGGCGCGCGCCGGGACGCGGCCGTACAGGTCGGGCGAGGGCGCCGCCTCCTCCACGATCGAGGGCTTCGGCGCGCAGCCCTGCAGCAGGGCCATGCCCATCAGGGCCGCGGGAACGCCGTACCGAATCCTTGCGCCTGTCATTGCCGCCCGTCTCCACTGCCCGCGCTGTCGCCTGGTCTGGCGCGCGCTGCGCCCCCTCGGACGGCGACACCGATAGCCCGGCGCGGCGCCGAGGGAAAGGTGGCGCGGGCGAGGATTCGCCGCCGCCCGCGCCGCGCCGCGCGCCGCGGTTTGCCCGGCCGCGGCAGGTGCGCTACACGCGCGGCGGACGGGCCGCGCGGGGTGCAGCGGCAGGGCCACAGGACCGCATGGACCTTGGGCGCGAAGCGACTTTGTTGTTGCATTCCCGCGCCGTAGACAGTCTAGCTCGCACGATGCTTCATGGCAGCGACCCGGCCGGCCGGCGCTGCGTCCGCCTTGGTCCTGGGAGATCTCCATGCGTATCCTGATGTCCGGCCTGCTCTGCGCCGGCCTGCTCGGCCCCCAGCTCGCCGCCGCCGCCGAGCAGTGCGTCCGCCCCGCCGACCACGCCGCCTTCGACATGCAGGGGCTGAAGAGCGAGCTGATGGTCACGGCGCTGTCGTGCGGCGTGCAGCCCAAGTACAACGCGTTCATCAACCGCTTCCACTCCGACCTGGGGGTGCAGGAGAAGGCGCTGAACACCTACTTCTCGCGCTCCTACGGGCGCTCTGCGCAGAAGGCGCACGACGACTACGTGACGCAGCTCGCCAACGAGCAGAGCAGCGACGGGCTGAAGGCGGGCACCGCGTTCTGCGCGCGCAACGTCGGCATGTTCGACGAGGTGCAGGCGCTGCACGGGGCGTCGGAGATGTCGAGCTACGTCGCGGGCAAGGACATCATCCAGCCGGTGTCGCTGCAGGACTGCGGCGCCGCGGAGCCGGCCGGGCGCGCCAGCGTGCACCAGGTGAAGGCGACGCGGAGCGTGTCGTCGCACCACAGGAAGTAGGGCCTGGGCCTGGGCGGGGGGCGCCTTCGGGCGCCCTTTCTCGTCTGGGGAAGCA
>CAXSER010000045.1:0-12274 GCA_964236315.1 uncultured Acetobacteraceae bacterium
CGCAGCCGGCCGAGCAGCGTGCCGGCGGCCAGCCCGCAGAGCGCGCCGACGCCGACGCCGCCCGCCACCAGCAGGCAGAAGCTCGCCGCCGCCGCGCCGCGGTCGAAGGTGCCGGTCAGCGCGGCCGCGACCGCGAAGCGGTAGAGCACCAGGCCGGTGGCGTCGTTGACCAGGCTCTCGCCCTCCAGGAGCGTCACCATGCGCCTCGGCAGCGGCAGGCCGTGCAGCACCGCCTTGGCGGCGACCGCGTCCGGCGGCGAGACGATGGCGCCGAGCGCGAAGCACGCCGCCCAGGGCAGGCCGGGCACCACGAGGTGCGCCACCCAGCCCACCACGAGGGTGGTGAACAGCACCGCGCCGACCGCGAGCTGCAGGATGATGCGCAGGTCCGCCCTGAAGTCGCGCCAGGTGGTGAAGTAGGCGCTCGACATCAGCAGCGGCGGCAGGAACAGGACGAGCGACAGCTCGGGGTCGAGCCCGAGGTCGGGCGTGGCGGGGACCAGGGCGACGGCCACGCCGCCGACGATCAGCGTGGCCGCCGCCGGCAGGCGGAGCCGATCCGCCACCAGCCTGAGGACGATCGAGGCGGCGATCAGCAGGAGCACGAGCTCGAAGCGCGAGGCGAGGGTCAGGGGGTGTCTCTCCGGTGCGCCGTGCCGCGGGCGCCGCCCTGCCGCGGGCGCCCGCGACGGCATGGCCGTCGCAACGCTACACGGCGCCGGCGCCCGCGACGACACGGGCCGCGCCGGGTCGTGGCGGAGGCGTGTCCTGCCGCGCCGGGACGGACATGCGGCGGCGCGGCCCGGCGAGGCAGCCCGGCGCGGCGGCGCGACGTGCGGGTGGTCCGCGTGGCGCGGGCCGCGTCGCGCTAGGGCAGGTGCGCCAGGTCCATCCTGGGGTAGCAGCTGCAGGCATGGTCCTCGATGCCGTGGCGGTCGAGGATGGTGACGCGGCCGCGCGCCTGCCGCAGCAGCTCGGCGTCCTGCAGGGCGGCCATGACGGTCGAGACGCCCGCGCGGCGCACCCCGATCATGCGTGCGATCTGTCCCTGGGTCAGCAGGACGTCGTCGCCGCCGGCCCGGTCGTGCGCCATCAGGAGCAGGCGGCACAGTCGCCTGGGCAGGTCGTGCCTGCCGTTGCAGGCGGAGATCTGCGCGATCTGCCTGACGAAGGCCTCTATGGACCGCAGGCACAGCTCCCGGAACGTCGGGGCCTGGGCGACCGCGCGGTGGAAGTCCTCGACCTGCATCCTGTAGGCGAAGCCGGCGACCTCGACGACGCTGACGTAGGCGGTGACGAGGTCGGGCCGTATCATGACAAAGGCGCCCCGCACGCCCTCGAAGCCCGTCATCGCGATCAGGATGGTCTCGTCGCCGCCCACGTCGGCCAGGAGCGCCAGCAGCCCCTGCTCCACGAAGTACACGGCGTTCGGCGGGACCTCCCTCTCGTACAGGACCTGGGACGCGACCAGGCTCACCCGGAACAGATGCGGCTGGATCAGCGCCAGTTCCGCGGCCGGCAGCGCCGCGAGGATCCTGTTCCGGTAGGCAGGCCGCTCCGCGTGTCGCGGCGATCCCGGCTCGTGTGACAGCGGTAACAGCATCGCGGCGGTGTCCAGTGGGTGCGGATTGTGAAGGCACCTGCAAATATTGATGGTTCAGTACCAAACCGTGCGCATTATTAGCAAGCACGACTATCGAATACAAGAAAATCCGGTGTACGGTTACGGACGCAAAAGGGATTCGCGCGCGCGAAGGGCCGGTGCCGCCGCCGGGGCGCGGCCCTGTGGGGCGCGGCCCTGTGGGGCGCGGCTCCGTGGTGCCTGCGCCTCGAACGACGGCCCGGGCGGCGGGCCCGTCCGCGCGCGTCGCGGCCGGGCGGCCGGTCGCGGCCTCAGCCGGCCTGCGGCCCCGGGAACACGCTGTCGGTCCAGCCCCTGAGGCGGTAGGCGAGCAGGCCGATCCACTCGTGGGCCGCCCAGTCCAGCACCGCCAGCCGGTGGCCCAGCGACTGCGGGTGGGCGGCGACGTGGTCGCGCGACTGGTAGCCGACCGGCCAGGGCAGCACCGGCCAGCCCGCGTGGCGGAAGGTGCCGACCGCGCGCGGCATGTGGCTGGCCGAGGTCACCAGCACCCAGCGCTCGCCCGGCCGCGGGTTCACCAGCGCCGCGGTCGCGGTCGCGTTCTCCCGCGTGGTGCGCGACGCGCTCTCGAAGGCGACGCGCCCGGGCGGCAGGCCGAGCTGGTCGAACAGGATGCGCGCGAACTCCGCCTCGTTCGACACGCCCTGCTCGATGTCGCCGGAGCCGCCGGTGAACACCAGCCTGGCGTCGGGGTAGCGACGCGCCAGCGCCACGAACGTCGTCATCCGGTTGGCCGCCGAGTTCAGCGTGGGCGTGTCGCGGTCGCGGCTCGTGAGGTCGTCGATCGCCCCGCCCAGCACCACGATGCCGTCCACGCGGTCCGGATAGTCCGTGACCTGGGGGAAGCGGTCCTCGAGCGGGCGGATCGCCCAGGCCTCGACCGGCAGCGCCAGGCAGGCCGCCTGCGCCGCGATCGCCGCCGCCAGCAGGGCCCGCCCGGCCGGCCAGCGCGCCAGCAGCAGGCCGAGCAGCGCGCACTCCACCATCAGCGCGGTCGGCAGCACCAGGACGGTCAGCAGCTTGCCGACGATGAACATCGTTCACTCCTCTCGGGCCGTCGGGGGCCGGCGAAGGAAGCAAGGCCGGGCTCTGCCCGGACCCGCCAGGGGCGAGCCGCCCCTGGACCGGCCTCTTTTAGGGGAAGGGTTCCACGGGCCCGGCTCTCGGCGGAGGGCAGGGGTTCCGGCCTGGCCGGTCAAGGGCCTACGGCCGGCGGGGCGAGGAAGTCCTGCAGCAGCCGGTTCACGGCCGCGGGCGCGTCCTGCTGCACCCAGTGCGACACCCCGGGCAGCCGGCGCAGCGTCAGGTCCCGCACGTGGCGCTCCGTGCCGTCCAGGCACGAGAGGTCGAGGGCGACGTCGTCCTCGCCCCATACCAGCAGCGTCGGCACCTCGATCACGCGCCGCATGTCCGGCGTCCGCGGGCTGCGCAGGCGGGCGGCGCGGTACCAGTTCAGCATCGCCGTCGCGGCGCCGGGCTCTGCGACCTGGCCGGCGTAGGTCGCCATCACCGCGTCGGGCAGGGCGAGGGGGGCGAACATCCGCCGCACCGCGGCACCGCCGCTGGCCGACAGCAGCCGCTCGGGCAGCCACGGCAGCTGGAAGAACGCGATGTACCAGGACCGCCGCGCCTGCCGCCAGTGGCGCAGCGCGGCGCCAAAGCACAGCGGGTGCGGCACGTTCATGATCACCAGGCGCTCCAGCGGGCGCACCCGCCCGGCCGCGAAGTGCCAGGCGACCATCGCACCCCAGTCGTGGCCGATCAGCACCACGCTGCGCGCGCCGGACGCGTCGATCAGGGCGGCGACGTCGTCGAGCAGCGCGGGCATCGCGTAGTCGGCGACGCGGGCGGGGCGGCTGCTGCGGCCGTAGCCGCGCTGGTTCGGCGCCCAGACGCGGTAGCCCAGGGCCGCCAGCACCGGCATCTGGTGGCGCCAGGACACCGCGTGCTCGGGGAAGCCGTGCAGGCAGAGGGCCAGGCGGTCGCCGGTGCCCTGCTCCAGCACCTCGAAGCGCAGGCCGTTGGCCTCGACGAGCAGGGTCTTCGTGTCAGGGCCGGTGTTCATGCGCGATCCCCATGGGCCGTGCTCATGCAGGGTCCTCGTGCGCCACTCCCATGCCCGGGTCCTGGTGCGCTGTCATGATGCCCCGTCCCGTGCCATGGCCGGCGGGCGGGCTGTTCCGGGCGGGGGTGTGGCGGCTGCGTCCTACAGGCGGGCGTGGGCGGCGGCCAGGACCGAGACGGCGGCCTGCAGGGAGGCGAGCGTGCGGCGGGCCGCCGCCAGGGCGGGCGCGTCCGGGCTGTCGGCGTCGCTGATCTGCTCCTCCAGGTCGGCGGCGTCCTTGCCCAGGCTGTCCCACACCTCCTCGATGCGCGCCTGGGCGGCGGAGGCGTTCATGTCCGGCTCGTCGGCCCAGGCGGCGACGATGCTGCCGACCGCCTCGGCGATCCGCGCCCGGGGGGCGCCCGCGGTGGCGAGCCGGCCGAGCTGCTCCAGCGCGTCCTCGGTGGGCGAAGGTTCGGTCCGTTCCATCCAGGCTCCTGTTCTGCCGCCGCCCGCGGCCTCGTCGTGCAGGCCGCGCGGATGCTGCAGGCGGGACGCCGCGAGGGCAAACGGGGCGGCCTGTCCGCCCGGCGCGTCCTGCCCGGGTCGAGGTTTCCAAAGGCGAGCCTTTGGCGGAGTTTGAGGCAGAGCCTCAACCTTCCTTCCCTGCGCCCCGACCGGGGCCACCGGCGTCAGTCCAGGCACACGACGGGGTCGCCGGGCTTCACCGTGCCTTCGGTGAGCACCGCGGCGTAGATGCCTGCGCGGCCTTCGTGGCGCTGGCCCACGCACTTCAGGATGGCGCCGTCGAGCGCGGCGGTGTCGGGGTCGAGGGCGATCATCTTGCAGCGGGGGTCGCGGTCCAGCACGGCGACGGTGGCGCGTTCGCCGATGCGCAGGGTGCGGCCGACGAGGCCGTCCTCCGCGAAGCCGGGCGCCTCGGCGCCTGAGGGGTCGCCGAGGTCGAGGACCAGGTTGGCGCGGAAGCGGCGCGGCTCGGGCGGCAGGCCGGACTCCGTGGCGAGCTGGCGGGCGGTCTGGACGGAGAACAGCGACACCGGGCGGCAGTCCGTCATGGCGTGATGGGAGTGCAGCAGGCGCAGCACCTGGCCGTCGCGGCTGCCCTCGGCCAGCCAGGCGGCCAGGGCAGGGTCGTCGACGGCGAGGTGCTCGCCCGAGGGCAGTGCCACCTCCAGCGCGGCATCGGCCGCGCTGCCGTACACGGGGGTGAGGCCGGGCGGGGCGGCCTCGGCCTCGGCGAGGTTGGGGGGCGCGGCCATGCGGTCGGGGTGCAGGAAGGCCGGGCGGCACAGCAGCATCTCCTCGCGCTCGCGCGCGGTGAGGTAGGGGAAGCGGGGGTGGGCGGCGGAGCTGTGGAACGCGTAGACGCGGTCGCCGTAGACGCCGGCGTAGCCGAGGAAGGCCGAGGGCAGGCTCTCGCCGGCCATGCTCTTCACCGGGTAGCGCCACACGCTCTCGACGCGGCCGACCTGACCCATGACCCACCCGCTGTTTCCACCCGCACGCGGCGTGCCGGGCCGGGGGGAACATGGGCGGCGGGCTGCGGGACGCCAAGCGGCAGCAAGCAAGGCCGGGCTCTGCCCGGACCCGCAAAGGGTCCGAGGACCCTTTGATCCCGTTTACTTAAGGAGAGGATTCCAAAGGCGAGCCTTTGGCGGAGTCCAGAGGCAGAGCCTCTGGCCTTGCCTTGCCTCAGGCCGTCGCGCCGCCCCCCGCGAGGCCCGGCTCCGGGCTGGTCCGTCCGCGTCCGATGAACGGCACGGCGGCCGCGGCGAGCAGGCAGATGGCGCCCGCGGAGACGAACGCGCCCGCGTAGTCGCCGGTCTGCGTGCGCATCACGCCCGCGCCCCAGGCAGCGGCGGCCCCGCCCATCTGGTGCGCAGCCGCGATCCAGCCGAACATCAGGGCGGCGTTGGCGCGGCCGAAGCACTGCTCGGCCAGGCGCACCGTCGGCGGCACGGTGGCGATCCAGTCCAGGCCGTAGAACACCGCGAACAGCGACAGGCCGTGGACGTCGTAGGCGAACGCCCAGGGCAGGCAGATTAGCGAGAGACCGCGCAGCCCGTAGTACCAGGACAGCAGCGCGCGGCTGTCCACGCGGTCGGTCAGCCAGCCGGAGCCGGTGGTGCCGAGGAAGTCGAAGACGCCCATCACCGCGAGCAGGCCGGCCGCCTGCACCTCCGGGATGCCGTGGTCGACGCAGGCGGGGATCAGGTGCGTGCCGATCAGCCCGCTGGTGGAGGCGCCGCACACGAAGAAGGTGGCGGACAGCAGCCAGAAGTCGCGCGAGCCCAGGCCGGTGCGCAGCGCCCGGACCGCGCGCAGCGCGGGGTTCGGGCCGCCTGGACGGGCGGGCTCGATCGCGGTCGCACCGTACGGGGCGAGGCCGAGGTCGGCGGGGCGGTCGCGCAGCAGCAGCGCCACGACGGGGACCAGCAGCAGGGCGGCGGCGGCCACGCTCAGCGACACCGCGCGCCAGCCGAGGTGTTCGGCGAGGCTGGCGAGGAGGGGGAGGAACACGAGCTGGCCGGTGGCGCTGCTGGCGGTCAGCAGGCCGAGCACCAGGCCGCGGTTGCGGCCGAACCAGCGCGTGGCGACGGTGGCGCCCAGCACCAGGGCCACCATGCCGGTGCCCGAGCCCACCACCACGCCCCAGAGCAGCATGAGCTGCCACGGCGAGCGCATGAGCACCGTGCTCGCCACGCCCACGGCCAGCAGGCAGAGCGCGGCGCAGACCGTGCGGCGCAGGCCGAAGCGCTCCATCACCGCGACGGCGAACGGGCCGACCAGGCCGTAGAGCAGGATGTTGACCGCGACCGCGGCGCTGATGGTCGCGTCGGACCAGCCGAACTCGCGCTCCAGCGGCACGATCAGCACGCCGGGGGTGGCGCGGATGCCGGCGCCGACCAGCAGCACGAGGAAGGTGGTCGCGGCCACCACCCAGGCGTAGTGGAACGGCAGGCGCGCGGGCCAGCCGGGGGCGGGCGGCGGGGCGGGCTGCCCGGGCACGGCGGGCCGCTCGCGCATGGCGGGCTGCCCGGGCGTGGCGGGCTGCCGGGGCGTGGCGGGCTGCCGGGGCGGGCCGGGCCGGTCAGGCATACTGGGCCTCGCCGTTGCCGAACGACCAGTTCTCCTTCGCGACCTCGACGAGGTGGATGAACACGTCCTCGCGGCGCAGGCCGAGGCGCTCGTGCAGACCGTCGGCGACCGCCTTGTAGAAGCCCTTCTTCTGCTCGACGGTCCGGCCGGCGACGAGGGTGAGCTGGATGAACACGCACTCCGCCGTGCGCCGGATGCCGAGGTAGGTCGCGTCGGCGATGTGGTTCTCCGGCGCGTGCTCGCGGATCAGCTGGAAGCGGTCGTCCACGGGCGCCTTCAGCACGTCCACCATGGCCTGGTAGACGACGTCGCCGATGGCGCGGCGGTAGGCGGCGGGCTTTCCCTCGACGAGGTCGATGCGGGCGAACGGCATGGCGGTCTCCTGTGCGGGTGCGGCCGGGGGATCAGGCGTCGGGCAGGGCGGCGAGCTGCCGGGCGAGCGAGTCGATGGCGTCGGGCGGCACCAGCGCCGCGATCCGGTCCTGCGCCGCGCGCCATGCCGGGAGGGCGGCGGCGATGGCGGCCTCGCCCGCGGCGGTGAGCCGGGCGATGCGCTCGCGCCCGTCGGTCTCGCCGGCGGTGACGAGCACGAGGCCGCGCCGCTCCAGCGGGTCGAGGTTGCGCCCCATGGTGGAGCGGTCCAGCGCCGCCTCGGCCGCGAGGCGTGTCACCGCCACCGGCCCGAGGCGGGCGAGGGTGCGCAGCACGGAGAACTGCGTGAGGCGCAGGCCGGAGGGGGCCAGTGCGGCGTCGTAGGCCGCGGTCAGCGCCCGGGTGGCGCGGCGGAGCGTGGCGCAGGCGCAGGGGACGTCGGGACGCATGGATGCGGGTATATGCCCGCGTCTGCCTGGCCGCAAGGCGGAGATCCGGGTGGGGGTCGTTCGGGTGGCGGTCCGGGCATCGACCGCGCCGTGCCTGTCTGCCGGGCGAGGAGAAAGGCGCAGAGACCGCGGGACGGCGGCATGGCAGGCTCCCTCCGGCGTGGCGACACGATGGTCCGGGCCGGACGGCGCAGCGGGCCCGTCCATCCCCGTCGGGAGGGATCAGGCTTGCAGGCGACCCAGTACCTGTTCGGACCGTGGCACGACTTCTACCTGCTGATCGGCACCGCGTCGGCGACGCTGGTCGGGCTGATGTTCGTCGCCGCCTCGGTGGGCACGGGCGTGTTCACGCTCGAGCGCCAGGTCGGGCTGCGCACCTTCCTGTCGCCGACCGTGGTCGCGTTCAGCGTCGTGCTGGCGACGAGCCTGATCGCGGTGATGCCGGTCACCAGCTGGCGCGTGCCCGGCCTCCTGCTCACCGGCATCGGGCTGCTCGGCGCCGGCTACTCGTGGCGGGTGTGGCGCCGGATGCTCCACGGCGGCATCGCGGCGTCCATCGATGTGGAGGACCGCATCTGGTACACCCTGGTTCCCGCCGCGGCGTATCTCGTGCTGGCCACGGCGGGCGCGGCGCTCGCCTTCGACACCGCCGGCGCCTGCGCGCTGCTGGCCGCCGGCAGCGGGCTGCTCCTGCTCGCCGGCATCAGGAACGCCTGGGACATGACGACGTGGATCGTCCTGCGCCGCCAGGGATGAGGCTGCGCCACCCGCGCGGGTCTCGCGATGCGGGGACGACCCCGCGCGTCGGGGACGGGCGGCCATGCGGCACGCGGGCCGCCGGCGGCCGCTCGCCGGGAAGCGTTGCCCGAGGGAGGGCCGATGCATCTTCCGCGACCTCGGGCGTTGGAGGGGGATGAGCGAAAGTCCCTCCATGCCCGTGCCCCGGGGCCATGCCGTGCTCGGTGCCGCCGCAACCCGGATCGACGGCCCGGACAAGGTGAGGGGCCGGGCGCCGTACGCGGGGGACATGCGGCTGCCGGGGATGGCGCACGCCAGGCTGGTGCGCAGCCCGATGGCGCGGGGGCGGATCACCGGGATCGACCGCGCGGCGGTGCTGGCGATGGCCGGCGTCCTCGACGTGCTGACCTTCGGCGAGGTCGGCGACGCGGTGCGGCCGGTCGGGCACCTCATGGCGGGGGGATGGGCGAACAGCACGGCGCGGCCGCTGGGCTCGGCCGAGGTCCGCCACGCCGGGCAGATCGTCGCCGTCGTGGTCGCGGAGACGCCGGAGGCGGCGCAGTCGGGGGCGGACGCGCTGCGGGTCGAATACGCGGTGGAGGGGCACGCGGCGCGGATCGAGGACGCCGATGGGCCGGCGATCCCGCTGGGCGCGCTGCACGGGGGCTACGAGGATCGCGGCGTCGGCGATGTCGCGGCAGGGCTGGCGGGAGCGGCGCACGTGGTGGACCAGCGTTATGCGACGCCGGTGCAGCACCACAACCCGATCGAGCTGCCCGGCACGCTCTGCCAGTGGTCGGGCGAGGACCTCACGGTGTGGGAGCCAACGCGCTTCGTGGGGGCGGCGCGGCACGGGCTGGCGGCGCAGCTCGGCCTCGCGCCGGAGCGCGTGCGGGTGGTCGCGCGCACCATCGGCGGGCATTTCGGCTCCAAGCTGGCGCTGTCGCAGCACACGGTGCTGTGCGCGCTGGCGGCGCGGCGCCTTGGGCGGCCGGTGCGGCTGGAGGTCGGACGGCGCGACAGTGCCACCGTCGCCAACCACCGCAGCGAGACGCGCCACCGCATCCGCCTGGGCGCGGACCGCGACGGCCGGTTCGTGGCGCTCGGGCACGACGCGCGGACGGTCACCTCGCGCTTCGACGACTTCGCGATGGAGGGCACCGACGTCACCACCGCGCTCTACGCCTGTCCCGCGGTCGCGGCGCGTGAGCGGGTGGTGCGCGTGGACCGCAACACGCCGGGGCCCATGCGCGCGCCGCCGGAGGTGCCATACCTGTTCGCGCTGGAGAGCGCCGTGGACGAGATGGCGGCGGCGCTCGGGCTCGACCCGATCTCGCTGCGGCGTCGGAACGATACGCTGGCCGATCCGGTCACCGGCAGGACGTTCACCACGCGGCCGCTGATGCGCTGCCTCGACGCCGGCGCGGCGGCCTTCGGGTGGCGCGCGGGGCCGCCGGGCAGCCGGGCGCGGCGCGACGGCGACTGGCGGGTCGGGCAGGGCTGTGCCGCGGCGGCGCGGCCGGCCAAGACGGCGCCCGCGCGCCTGCGGCTCACCCGCACGCCAGGCGGCGCCGTGGTCGAGACCGCGCACCACGAGATCGGCAACGGCATCGCCACCGTGCTCGCGGTGATGGCGTCCGAGCGGCTGGCGCTGCCGCTCGCCGCCATCGAGGTCCGGCTGGGCGACACTTCGCTGCCGCCCGCGAGCCTGTCGGGCGGCTCGTCGACGACCGCCAGCCTGGCCGGCGCGCTCGCCCAGGCCTGCGCGGCGCTGCACGGGCGCAACTCGGGCGTGGCGGAGGTCGGCTTCGTGCCAGCGGGTGCGGGAGGTGGTGCGCTGCAGGACCTCGACGCGGGGAGGATGACCCTGGCCGGCGCGGGCGAGGGCAAGCTTGCCTGGGCGTTCGGCGCGCATTTCATCGAGCTGCGGGTGCATGCCGCGACGTGCGAGGTCCAGGTGCTGCGCCACGTCGGGGCGTTCGCGGCCGGGCGCATCCTCAACCCGCTGACGGCGCGCAGCCAGCTGCTCGGCGGCATGGTGTGGGGCCACGGCTCGGCGCTGCTGGAGGAGAGCGTCGTCGACCCGCGCACCGGCGCCTACGTGAACGAGGACCTCGCCGAGTACCTCGTCCCGGTCGCCGCCGACATCGGCACACTGACCGCGCTCACCGTGCCCGACGAGGACCGCGCGGCGGGCCCAGAGGGCGTGAAGGGGCTGGGCGAGATCGGCATCATCGGCGTCAACGCGGCCATCGCCAACGCGGTGTTCGACGCCACCGGGCGGCGCATCCGCACGCTGCCGATCCGGATCGAGGCACTGCTGTAGGGGCGGCCGCCGAGAAGGAAAGGAAGCAGTTCTTTCTTGAAAGAAAGAACCAAAGAACCTTGCCCATAAGGATTCGGAGCCGCCCGCGTGCCTGACCTCTTATGGGCGAAGTCTTTTTGCTTCTTTTTCTTCAGAAAAAGAAGACTCCTGCCTTCCTGTCAGCCCGCCGCGAGCGCCGCCTCGGCCCAGGCGGCGGTGCGCAGGAGGGACAGGTCCTCGCGGTAGCGGCCGACGAGCTGGAGGCCGAGCGGCAGGCCGTTGGCGGCGGTGGCCACCGGCAGGGTGATCGCCGGGGTGCCGAGGAAGGTCCAGGGCGCGCACAGGGAGGCGTCGCCGGTCAGGTCGAGGCCGCGCGGGGCGGTGCCGGTCGCGGGCACGGTCAGGATCGCGTCGAAGCCCGAGAGCACCGCGCCGAGGCGGTGGCGCAGCGCGTGCTGCTGCGCCAGGGCCTCGACGTAGTCGCGGGCGGGCAGCGTGGCGCCCGAGGCGGCCAGGGACTGGAGCGTGGCGCTCACGCGGTCGGGGACGCGGGCGATGCGGTCGCGGTGGATGGCGGCGGCGTCGACCGCGAGCAGGGTCTGCGTCCAGTCCCACATGCCCTCGAAGCCGGGGGGGAGCGACAGCGCGTGCACCTGCGCCCCGGACGCGCGCAGGCGGGATGCGGCGTGCTCCAGCGCCTCGCGCTGCGGGGGCTCGACGCTGTCCCAGCGGTCGGTGCGCACCAGCGCCAGGCGCGGCGGCGGGGCGGCGCCGGGCAGGGCGTCGCGCAGCCCGGCCTGCGGGTCGACCGAGAAGCCGGGCAGCGGGACGCCGTGGCGGTCGGTGTCGCTGGCGGCGGCGAGCAGGCCCAGGGCGTGGGCGACGTCCTCGACGCGGCGCGCGAACAGGCCGACGTGGTCGAGCGCGCCGGACAGGGGGTGGACGCCGGTGCGCGGGATCGCGCCGTAGCTGGGCTTGAGGCCGACGACGCCGCAGTACGCGGCCGGGCGGATCACCGAGCCCACGGTCTGCGTGCCCAGGGCGAGGGGGACGATGCCGGCCGCGACGGCCGCCGCCGAGCCGCTCGACGAGCCGCCTGGGGTGTGCGCCGGGTCGTGCGGGTTCACGGTGGCGCCGGGGTGGCGCCAGGCGTACTCGGTCGTCACGGTCTTGCCGAACACCACGCCGCCCAGGGAGCGCAGGCGCTCGACCACCCAGGCGTCGCGCTCCGGCACGCGGCCGCGGTCGGCCAGGGCGCCGTTCTCGGTCGGCATGTCGGCGGTGTCGATGATGTCCTTCACGCCGAACGGCAACCCGCCGAAAGGGCCGCCGGCGGGGGCGGGCAGGTCGCGCGGGCGGTGGGCGAAGGCGTGCAGCCAGGGGGCGCACTCGGCGGCGCGGGCCTCGCAGGCGGCCAGGTATGCGGCGGGCGTCAGGGCGCCGGTGGCGAAGGCGCGCAGGGCGTCGAGGGCGGAAGGGGGCGTGGGGGTGGCGAAGGGGCGCATGGGGGACTCCGGGGAGGGAAGAAAGCAAGGCCGGGCTCTGCCCAGACCCGCCAGGCGGAGGTGGCCAAAGGTTCCGACGATCCGCTTGGATCGTTGGAA
>CAXSER010000046.1:0-12109 GCA_964236315.1 uncultured Acetobacteraceae bacterium
TCGCCACCGAGATCAACCCGCACACCCTGCAGGTCTCCCTGGCAGCACCCTATCCCGGCACCTTCCTGCACAAGCAGGCGGTGGAGAACGGCTGGCTCGACGAGAGCAACGCCGAACTGATCGACGACCACGGCGTCCAGATAGCACCCCTGCACTACCCGCATCTGTCGCACACGGAGATCTTCGACAGCGTCGAGACGTTCTACCGCAAGTTCTACTTCCGGGCGCCGAAGATCGCCTCGATCATGAACGAGATGGTGCGCAGCCCGCAGATGATGAAGCGCCGCCTGCGCGAGGGCGTGGAGTTCTTCCAGTTCCTCCGCGAGCGCAACAAGGCAGCGTAGCAAGGCCAGAGGCTCTGCCTCTGGACTCCGCCAAAGGCTCGCCTTTGGAAACCTCGACGAGGATCTGCCTCATGTGTGCCGGTCCAGGGCGGCTCGCCCTGGCGGGTCCAGGGCAGAGCCCTGGCCTTCCCTGCCCGCGATGAAGCGCGTCATCCTCACCGCCGACGACTTCGGCCTCACCCCCGAGGTCAACGAGGCTGTCGAGCACGCCCACCGCGACGGCCTGCTCTCCACCGCCAGCCTGATGGTCGCAGGCAGTGCCGCCGACGACGCCGTGCGCCGTGCCCGAAGGCTGCCCGGCCTGCGCGTCGGCCTGCACCTCGTGGCGATCGAGGGCCCCGCCGTGCTGCCGCCCGCGCGCATCCCCGCCCTGGTCGACGCCGCCGGCCGCTTCCCCTCCGACCAGCTCCGCCTCGGTGTGGACTACTTCTTCCGCCCAGGGACCCGCCGCCAGCTCGCGGCCGAGATCGAGGCGCAGTTCGCCGCCTTCGCCGCCACCGGCCTGCGGCTCGACCACGCCAACGCCCACAAGCACATGCACCTGCACCCCATTGTCGGGCGCTTCCTGATCGAGTCCGGCCTGCGCCACGGCCTGCGCGCGATCCGCATCCCGAGCGAGCCGCCCGCCACCCTCGCCGCCTGCGGCACCCGCGCCGGCCCCGGCGACCGTGCGCTGCGCCGCTGGTCCGGCCTGCTCCGGCGCCAGGCGCTGCGGGCCGGCCTGCGGGTGAACGACCACGCGTTCGGCCTGGCGTGGAGCGGCCACATGACCGCGGACCGGCTGCTCCGCCTGGCCGCGCACCTGCCGGACGGGCTGAGCGAGATCTACCTCCACCCCGCGACGCACCAGTCGCCGACCCTGCGCGCCCTGATGCCCGGCTACGAGCCCGAGGCCGAGCTGGCCGCGCTGCTGGACCCCGCGGTCCGCGCGGCGCTGGCCGGCGTCGAGCCGACCACCTACGGTCCCTGACCACCCGCGGAACCGCGGGGGCGGCCGGGGAGGCGAGCATGCCCACAAGCCTTGCGCCCGACGCCACGGCCCCGCCCGGCGCCGCCGCGCCCACCAACCGGCGGCGCATCATCGCGGCGATGCTGTTCGTCTCGGTGGTGATCAACTACCTCGACCGCAGCAACATCTCCATCGCCGGCCCGCACCTCGCCGCCGCCCTGCACCTCGACCCCGTCGCCATGGGCCTGGTGTTCTCCGGCTTCGGCTGGAGCTACGCCGCGCTGCAGATCCCCACCGGCTGGCTGGTGGACCGCGTCGAGCCGCGCCTGCTCTACGCCACGGCCCTCGCCCTGTGGTCCGTCGCCACCATGTCGCTCGGCCTGGCCGGCAGCTTCGCGGTGCTGTTCGCGCTGCGCGTGGCCGTCGGCGTGTGCGAGGCGCCGGCGTTCCCCGTCAACAACCGCATCGCCACCACCTGGTTCGGCGAGCGCCAGCGCGCCGGCGTCATCGGCTTCTACACCTCCGGCCAGTTCGTGGGCCTCGCCTTCCTCGCCCCCGTGCTGACCTGGCTGGACGCGCGCCTCGGCTGGGAGGCCGTGTTCCTCGTCACCGGCCTGGTCGGCCTCGCCTGGGCCGGCGTCTGGTACGCCGCGTACCGCGACCCCGTCGACTTCCCCGGCGCCAACGCCGCCGAGATCGCCCTGATCGCCGAGGGCGGCGGCATCCCCGACCTCGGCCGCCGCCTCGCCGAACGCCGCGCGCAGTTCCGCCGGGCCGACCTCGCCCTGGTGCTGGGCCGGCGCAAGCTGTGGGGCATCTACATCGGCCAGTTCGGCCTGAACTGCACCGCCTGGTTCTTCCTCACCTGGTTCCCGACCTACCTCGTGCACTACCGCCACATGGACTTCATCCGCGCCGGCTTCTACGCCGCGATCCCGTTCCTCGCGGCCTTCCTCGGCTCGCTGTCCGGCGGCTTCGTCTCCGACCTGCTGCTGCGCCGCGGCGCCTCGCTCGGCACGGCGCGCAAGCTGCCGATCATCGCCGGCCTGCTGCTCTCCACCGTGATCGTCGGCGCAAACTACGTCAGCAGCCCGGCGCTGGTCGTGGCGTTCCTCACCGTCGCGTTCTTCGCCAACGGCTTCGCCTCCATCACCTGGTCGCTGGTCTCGGCCCTGGCGCCGGAGCGCCTGATCGGCCTCACCGGCGGCGTGTTCAACCTGTGCGGCAACCTCGCGGCCATCACCGTGCCGATCGCCATCGGCCTGCTGGTGTCGGGCGACGACTTCACCCTGCCGATCCTGTTCGTGGCCGGCACCGCCCTGCTCGGCGCGCTCTCGTACATCGTCCTCGTCGGCAAGGTCGAGCGGCTGCCGGGGTAGGAGGCAGGGTCGAGGCCCTGCCTCGAGCTCCGCCACGCCGAGCCTTCGCAAACCGGTCCCGGTGCCGGCCCCTGCATCGCGGGCGACGACGGGCCGGGCCGGATGGTCCCGGACCCGGCCCCGACACCTCGCCTCGCACGGCAGGGTTCTCCGCGCGGCGGGGATGGATCATCGCCGCCGCAGCCTGCCGGCCCGTGTCGCAGTGCGTTCGTGTTGAGGTCGAATTAACCAAGTGCCTGCCTAATGAGGCGGTCCCGTAAAAGAACGGGGTTTTCGCCAAGAATCGTTCCCCGAGGGAGCTCTGGTCATTCGATGAACAGGAAGCGCAGGCAGGGGGTGACGGCCGACGAGCCCGGTCACCACAGCAGCGACGGCCGCAACGTCATCTCCGCCGGCCTGGACGGCGGCAAGGACATCTTCTTCGCCGCGGTGCAGATGAGCCGCATGCCGGTCTGCCTGACCGACCCGCACGGGCCCGACAACCCGATCGTCTTCTGCAACCAGGCCTTCGAGCAGCTCACCGGCTACGGCCAGCACGAGGTCATCGGACGCAACTGCCGCTTCCTGCAGGGCGAGACGACGGACCCGAAGGCGGTGGCGGAGATCGCACGCGCGCTGGCGGCCGGCGAGGACGTGCACCAGGAGCTGGTCAACTACCGCAAGGACGGCACGTCGTTCTGGAACGCCCTGTTCGTCAGCCCCGTGATCAACACCAGGGGCGAGCTGGTCTATCATTTCGCGAGCCAGTTCGACGTCACCCGGCGGCGCGAGGCGGAGGCGGTGCTGCAGCAGTCCCAGCGCATGGAGACGCTCGGCTCCATGGCGTCCAGCCTGGCGCACGAGTTCAACAACCTGATGACCGTCGTGCTCGCCAACCTCGAGTGCCTGGAGGGCGAGGTCGCCAGCGACCGTGGCCGCAGGAGCGTCAGGCGGGCCACCTGGGGCGCGCAGCGTGCGGCGAGGCTCACCGGCCAGATGCTGTCCTTCGCGCGCCGTCAGTTCCACGACGACCGGGTCGTCGACATCCACGGCACGCTGTCGGGCTGCGACGGCCTGCTGGAGCAGATGGCGGGCACCGGGGTGGCCGTGCGCCTCGCCCTGGCGCAGGACGCGATGTTCGCCTCGCTCGATGCCAGCCAGCTCGAGCTGGCGCTGCTGAACCTGGTGCGCAACGCGGCCGACGCGGCGCCCGGGAGCGGCGAGGTGGTCATCGCGACCCGCCTGCGCCACGACGACGGCCTGGACGGCCCTGCCGCCGTCGAGATCGCGGTCGCCGACACCGGGACCGGCATGAGCCCCGAGGTCGCGCGCAGGGCCACGGAGGCGTTCTTCACGACCAAGCCGCCGGGCAAGGGCACGGGACTGGGCCTGTCGATGGTCAAGGGCTTCGTCCAGCAGTCCGGCGGCAGGCTGGAGCTGCAGACCGGCGCGGGGACCGGAACGACGATCCGGATGGTGTTCCCGGCCTGCGCCACCGCGCCGTACGACACAGCCCCGGCGCGGACGCCCCTTGCGGTGGCCACGGGCGCCGGAGGCAGCAGGCCCGTGCCGGCAAAGCCGGGCGTCGCCGCGGCGCGCCGGCGCGTGAAGGCGCTCGCGTAGCCCGGGCCTGGAGGCCGTCACGGACTCGCCAGCCCGTGTCCCGTGCGCCACGACAGGCAGGAAGCATGTTCCTTCCTGAACGAGGGAACCAGAGAACTTCGCCCATGGGAGTCCAGCCTCGCCGAGGCGTCCGTGACCCCATGGGCGAAGTCTTTTTGCCTCCTTTTCTTCAGAAAAAGAGGACTTCCTTCCTTCCGTGACAGCGGCAGGTCGCTGCCAGGTCCACGACGTCCTCTAGCCCGCCCGCGGCTGGCGCAGCGCCGACAGCAGCGCCGGCACGAACACCAGCGTCGCCACCAGCGTGCACGCCAGGCTGAGCAGCAGCACGTCGCCCATGCTTGCCGTCCCCGGGTGCTGCGACAGCGCCAGCGACCCGAACGCCGTGCCCGTGGTCAGCGCCGAGAACACCACCGCGCGCGCCGTGGGCGAGGCCAGGCGCGACATCTCGCCGGCCCGCCAGTTCATCACGAAGTAGATGTTGAACGACACGCCGACGCCGAGCAGCAGCGGCAGCGCGATGATGTTGGCGTAGTTGAGCTGCATCCCCGCCAGCACCATGACCAGCGCCGTCATCGCCGCCGACAGCAGCAGCGGCGCCAGCACCAGCGCCACGTCCAGCACCCGGCGCAGCGCCAGCAGCAGGATCACCGCGATGGCGACGATCGCCCCGATGGCCGCGCGGCGGAACGCGTCGATGATGGTGTCGCTGGTGGCCACGATCGTCACCGCGGAGCCGCCGGCGTCGGGCGCCACGCCCTGCACCTCGGCCACGAAGGCGTGCAGGTTGCGGCTGCCGCGCGCCGCGTCCGCCTTGGGCACGACCTGCAGTCGCGCCCGCCCGTCCGGCAGCACCCAGTCGCGCGCGATCGCCGCCGGCACGTCGGCCACGGTGACCGCGTGCGCCGTGAGCAGGGTGCGCAGCCGGGAGAGCTGCATCGGCAGGAACCGCACCAGCGCCTCGTTCATCGCCAGCAGCGTGGCGTCCGACGCGCCGTGCAGCGCCTTGAGGTCGCCCAGGATCGGCCGCATCGCGGAGTCGGGCGGCAGCCGGTCCGCGACATGGCCGAGCTGCGCCGACGTCGCGTCGAGCGCCATGCGCAGGTCGGCCGCCGTGATCGGGGCCGCCGTCGGGCTGGCCGAGAGGGTCGGGCCGAGCACGGAGGCGGCGTCGGTCACCAGCGCCAGCTTCGGCGCCTGGTCCTGCGGCACGTAGCTCTGCAGGCTGAGCGTGGCGCCCACCAGCGGCAGGGTCGCGAGCCTGGTGCCCAGCGATGCCGCCTCGGCCACGCTCTGGCGCATGATGTCGATGCTGAACGGGTTGGTGATCGGGTCGCCGATCAGGTCCTGCAGCGTGCGCATCGCCTCCGTGTCCTGCCGCTTGGTGTCGAGCGTGTCCGCGTCGAAGCGCAGGAACGGCAGGGCGGCGACGCCGCCGGCGAACACCAGCGCGAAGATCGCCAGCAGCACACGGTGCGAGCGCGCGAGCCCGCGGTCGATCGGCGCCGCCCAGGCGAAGCCCACCTCGTCGGCCTCGCCGTGCGGCCGGAACACCGCCAGCGCCGCCGGCAGGAAGGTCAGCGTGCACGCCAGCGCGATCAGCATGCCGCTGCCCGCGATCACGCCCAGCTCGGCCACCCCGGTGAACGCGGTCGGCACGAACGCCAGGAACCCGATCGCGGTGGCCAGCGAGGCGACCACGACCTGCAGCCCCATGCGCCGCGCCGTGTCCACCAGCGCCGTGGCCGCGTCCGGGGCGCCGCGGCGCATGTCGCGGAACCGCACGCTGAACTGGATCGAGAAGTCCACGGCGATGCCGATGAACAGGATCGCGAAGCCCACGGAGATCAGGTTCAGCGTGCCCACCGCGAGCGCCGCCCACGCCGTGGTCAGCAGCAGCCCGAGGAACAGCGTCAGCACGATGGGGCCGATCAGCCGCCAGCTCTTCACCGCCAGGAACAGCCACAGCAGCACCAGCAGCAGCGAGCCGACGGCCCCTGCCAGCGCGCCCTGCGCCACGGTGGCGAACTCCTCGTCGGCCAGCGGGATCGAGCCGGTGATTCGCACGTGCGCCGTGCCGTCCACGACGAAGGGCAGCCTCGCCGCCGCCGCCCGGATCGCCGTGGTCGCCGCCCCGCCCGGCTGCAGCGCGCCGTAGTCCAGCACCGGCTTGACGAGGACGAAGTGGTACTTGCCGCCCTGCTCGGACAGCGACCCCGACAGCAGCCGCTCCCACGACAGCGGCACCGGATGCCCGGCCGCCGCCGCCGCCAGGCTGTCGTGGAAGCCGTGCAGCGCCGGCGCGAAGGCCGCGAGGTCGCCCTGCCCGTGCTCGACCCCCATCGCGACGAGCGACAGCGCCGCGAACAGCCCGCGCGCCGAGGGGTCCGCCACCAGCTGCCCCAGGAACGGCTGCGCGTCGATCGTCTGGTTCAGCAGCGGCTCCAGCTTCGCGCGGTCCAGGAACAGCAGGCCTTCCTGGTCGAAGTACGGGCTGCGGTCCGGCTGGCGCACGGAGGTGAAGTGCGCGTGGTCCTGCGACAGCGCGGCCGACAGCGACGCCGCCGTGACCTCGGCCGCCTCCGGCGTGGCACCGTCCACCACCGCGACCACGAGGTCGACGAACTGCGGGAACTCGGTGTTCAGCGCGACCTGGCGCTGCTTCCAGCCCAGCGAGTTGGAGAACAGCCGGTCCACGTCGGTCGACACGCCGAGGTGCCCGGACGCGTACCACGCGGACAGGCCGGCGAGCACGAGGCCGGTGGCGAACACCGCGCCGGCGTGGCGGGCGCAGCGGGAGACGAGGGAGGCGAGCAGGGCTGGGAACGACATGGCCGAGGGTTTACGGCCCTCAAGGAAGCAAGGCCAGAGGCGCTGCCTCTGGACTCCGCCAAAGGCTGCGCCCTTGGAACGCATCCCTTAAGAGAAGCCGGTCCAGGGGGGCTCCCCCTGGCGGGTCCAGGGCAGAGCCCTGGCGTTGCCTAGACTTCCAGGCTCACCATCACCGGCACGTGGTCCGACGTCCTCGGCCAGTTCCGCGCCTCCGCGAGCACCTGCATCCCGCCCAGCGCCGGCACCAGGTCGCGCGACACCCACACGTGGTCCAGCCGCCGCCCCCGGTTCGACGCCCGCCAGTCCCGGTTGCGGTACGACCACCACGTGTAGAGCTTCTCGGCGTCCGGCACGAAGTGGCGCAGCGCGTCGGCGAACCCCGTCGCCTGCCACGCCAGCAGCGCCTCGACCTCGACCGGCGTGTGGCTCACCACGTCCAGCAGGGCGCGGTGGCTCCACACGTCGTGCTCCAGGGGTGCCACGTTGAGGTCGCCGACCAGCACCGTGCGCGCGAACCCCGGCCGCTCGGCGAACCAGCGCGTCGCCTCCGCCACGAAGTCGAGCTTGTGCGCGAACTTCGCGTTCGCCTCCCGGTCGGGCAGGTCGCCGCCGGCGGGCACGTAGAAGTCGTGCAGCTCCACCGGCCCGGACTGCGCGTGCAGGGTGACGTGGACGTGCCGGCAGTCGCCGCGCTCGCACCAGTCCGGCGAATCCATGCGCTGCGTCAGCGGGATGCGCGAGAGCACCGCCACCCCGTTGTAGCCCTTCATCCCCCGCCGTGCCACGTGCGGGTAGCCGAGTGCCGCCGGCGCCGCGTCGGGGAACAGCGGGTCGGGCACCTTGGTCTCCTGCAGGCAGATCACGTCGGGGTCGAGCGACGCGATCAGCCGCTCCAGCAGCGGCAGGCGCAGGCGGAGCGAGTTGATGTTCCAGGTGACGATGCGCATGGCGCGCTCGGTCGCAGGCCCAGGGCCGCGAGGCAAGGCCCTGGCGCGGCCGCCCGGCGCAACCCTGCGCCGCCGCGATGCCTGGACATCGCCCGCAGGGCGTGGCGGCGTGTCGTCAGGGCAAGGGAGACGCGCGATGGCGACCACGTTCTGGATCGCAGGCTCGGGCGACTGGAACACCGCGTCGAACTGGAGCAACGGCGTCCCCACCGCGGCCGACGACGCGGTGATCGGTGGCGATGGCGCGGGCGCGGCCGGCACCTTCACCATCACCGGCGGCGGTGCTGCGGCCTCGCTCGACATCCGTCTGGACGGGGTCGCGTTCCGGCCGACGCTGACGGGATCCCACGCCGTCGGCACCTTCCTCGACGACCATGTCGACGTCACGCTGTCGCCCACCGCCGTGCTGTCGTTCGGCGCCGGCACGCTGACGGACGGCGCCGAACTCGCGCTCGACGCCGGCGCCTCGATCGGCACCGGACCGCTGGCCCTGCGCAACGCCGATCTCGGCGGCCTCGCGGGCACCCTCGCCAACCCGATCACCCTGCTCGCGCTCGGCATGATCGACCTGACCGGCGTGGACGGCACCTCGCCCGCGACCCTGTCCGGGCAGGTCAGCGGCCCGGGCCCGCTGCGGCTCGACGGCAACGTGATCCTGGCCGACGGCGCCAACAGCTTCTCCGGCGGCCTGGACGCCGACGGCCCCAGGCTGGAGCTGGCGGCGGCGGACGCGGGCGGCGTGCCCGGGCCCATGCAGCTGGGCGGCACGCTCGTGCTCGACCCCGGCGCCGTCGTCGGCCCCATCACCGTCGGCGCCTCGGAGATCGACGCCACCGACCAGGCCAACACCGTGTACGTCAGGTCGACCGGCCTGCTCTACGAGAGCGGCGCCGGGCACGCCAACATCGTCGGCCCGATCGACCCGAACGCGACCTTCGAGGGGGAGTACGGCCCCCCGGTGTTCGGCTCGTTCACCGTCCACGGCGGCACCGGCAGCGTCACCGTGTTCGGCGGCAACGACAGCGGCGCGTTCTACGGCGGCAGCGCCGGCGGCAACGTCCTCATCGCCGGCCCCGACCTGCCCGGCCCCCAGCCAAGCCACAGCTACACCGACCCCGAGGGCCGCAGCTCCGCGCTCGCCGCCCAGCCCGGGCCGGTCACGCTGGTCGGCGGCGGCAGTGGCGACATCCTCGTCGCCACCGGCACCGACAACCTCACCGGCAGCAACCTCCTGGTCGCCGGCGCCGGCAACGAGACCCTGACCGGCTCCGGCTCCACCGCCGGCAACGTGTTCTTCGGCGGCAGCGGCGCCGACGTGATCGCGGCAGGCAGCGGCCCCGGCGTGGTCGTCGCCGGCAGCGGCCCCGCCACGATCAGCGGCGGCGCCGGCGGCACCGCGATCTTCGCCGGACCCGGGCAGGACGTCATCCTGGGCGGCGCCGGCGCCGGCTACGTCCAGGTCGGCGCCGGCAACGCCACCCTGTTCGCCGGCGCAGGCATGGACCTGGTCGGCGCGGTGAACGGCGCCGGCGGCAGCCTCGCGGTCTCCGGCTTCAAGGTCGGCACCGACCGCATCTCGGCGCAGGGCTACGCCGCCGCCCCCACCGTCACCGGCGCCGGCGGCAGCACCGTGCTCGGCTTCTCCGACGGCACGCGGGTCACCCTGCTCGGCGTGGCCTCGCTCCCGTCCTCCGCCTACTCCTGACGCGGACGCCGCCGCGCCACGCCCCCGCGCACCCTCCCTGCGCCACCCTCGCGCACACTCCCCGAGCCGCCTTCCGTGCACGCCACGCCTTGACCGCGCCGCGCGGAGCCGATCTGTAGCGGCGAACACGGGGAGCACGCGATGCGGGCGTCGAGGCTGATCGGGACTGCGGCCCTGCTGGGGCTGATGGCGGCAGCACCCGCGCCGCGCCATGTGCGCAAGCCGCCCGTGCCCGCCGGCACCGTCGTGCTGAGCGCCCGCCCCGGCTCGGCCGAGGACCAGACCGCGCGCGCGCTCACCGCCCCCGACGTCACCGCGTCGGCCCGCAAGAGCGAGCCCCCCCTCGTCCTGGTCGGCAGCGCCCGCCTCGCCGGCCGCCACGCCCCGGCCGCCCTGTTCGTCCAGCTCCAGTCCGCCGACCTCTGCGGCTCGGCCGGCTGCTCCACCTCGGTCTACGTCAACGCGCCGGGCGGCTGGCGCCGCGTGCTCGACAGCGTCAGCGGCCCGATCCGCGTCGCCCCAGAGCAGCACCAGGGCATGGCCGACCTGCTCGTCGACGGCGACGACCGCTGGGTGTGGGACGGCAAGACCTACGTGGACACCCTGCCGGCGCCGGCGCTTGACCTGCGCAAGTCGGTGGCACAGCACCGCAGGGAAATCGCGAAGCACCTGAAGTAAGGCCGGGGCTCTCCTGCCGCTGGCCAGTCCAGCGGCCCAGGCGGGCCATCGGAACCTTTGGCCAGCGACGCCCGGACCCGCCAGGGCGAGCCGCCCTGGACCGGCCTCTGTCAAGGGATGCGTTCCAAGGGCGCAGCCTTTGGCGGGGTTCGAGGCGGAGCCTCGACCTTCCCTACGCCTCGCCGTTCACCAGCTGCACCAGCGTGAACAGCCCCAGCGGCGGCACCGCCGACACCTTCGCCCGCCCGCGCTGCTCGGCCGACATCAGCGCCGCCATCGAGAAGTCCGGGTGCCAGCCGAGCGCGTGCGACGCCGGCGCCAGCGCCTTCTCCACCCACCAGCGCGGCCCGCGCTCTGCGGCGAAGTGGTTGACGAACAGCATGTGCCCGCCCGGCCTGACCACGCGCTGCATCTCCGCCATCAGCAGCCGCGGGTTGGGCACCACCGAGGCCACGAACATCGCCACCGCGATGTCGAAGGAGGCCGCCGGCAGCCCGGTCGCCTCCGCGTCGCCCTCGATCAGCTCCTCGACGTTGGACAGCCCCTGCTCCGCGACCCGGGCATGCGCGCGCTCCAGCATCTCCCCCGACAGGTCGATGCCGGTGATCCGCTTGGCCTTCGCGTAGTGCGGCAGCGCGAGCCCGGTGCCGACGCCGACCTCCAGCACCCGGGTGCCGCCCAGCGCGTTGACCGCCGCCACCGCCTGCCTGCGCCCGTGCGCGGAGACGCCGCCGAACGCCTGGTCGTAGACCCTGGCCCAGCGCCGGTACGCGGCGCGCACGTCGTCCGCGCCGAGCGCCTTGTGCGGTGTCAGCCGTGGCCCCCCGAGGGGAGGGCGCAGGCGGGGTGGCGTGGAGCTGGTCTGTGTCACTCTGGCGGCGCTCGTCTGCAGGACGCGCCTGCGTAGATGCAGCCACGCCCGCAATCAAGGGTACGCCGCGCCGCCCACCCCCGCGCACACCCCCGCGCCCACCCCCGCGCCGGCCGCTGCCGCCGCTTGACGCAGGCGCCGCGTCGGCCAACCTGCACGCCATGAGCACCCGCGCCCCGGCCACCCCCGCTCCCCGCCAGTCCGCCTCCCGCCCTGCGCGGCAGGCCCTCGCGGGGCTCTCCGCCCTGCTCGCGGCCGTGCTCGCGCCGGGCCTGCCCGCGGCAGGCGCGGCACAGGACCGCCCGCTGCTGCGCCCCGCCCATGACGTCACCGTGAGCTACGACGTCGACGCCCCCCAGGTCCCGGTGCGCCAGGTCGTGGCGCAGATCGCCGCCGGCCTGCGCCGCGCCCGCATCGACAGCGGCGACGCCACCACCCTGCTGCTCGACCCCGTCTCAGGGCAGGGCGTGCTGATGCTCAACGGCCTGCACATGTACTCGGTACTCTCCGGCCGCGGCCATGACCTCGACGAGTACCTGCTCGACCCCTCGATGCAGTTCACCCGCGCCGGCACCGCCACCGTCGCCGGCCTGCCCTGCACCGAGTGGCACGTCCGCTCGCCCCGCGGCGCCGGCACCGGCTGCGTCACCGCCGACGGCGTGCTGCTGCGCTTCGCCGGCACCGACTCGCGCGGCCGCCAGGGCTCGCTGGTCGCCACCGACGTGCGCGCCGGCCCGCTGGCGCCCTCGCTGTTCGTGCCGCCGGCCGGCTTCCACCAGATGACGCTGCCCGACTTCGGCGGCGG
>CAXSER010000047.1:0-12069 GCA_964236315.1 uncultured Acetobacteraceae bacterium
CTGGGAGGCGCCGGCGCGCAGGGCGGCGGGGTCGCAGGGGCGCTCGCGGACGACGCGCAGTCGGGTGCCGGCCAGGCCGGGGGTCGGGGTGCGCGCGCTCATGCCAGCGGCTCCATGCGGGCGCGGGTGGCGTACATCGCGCCGCCGCCGAAGTAGGCGACGAGCTTGTCCTCCTCGAAGCGGGTGACCTGGTCGGGGCTGCGGGTGCGCGGCACCTCGGCGAACTGGGCGGCCAGGATGGAGCGCACCACGATGGTGCGGGTGCGCGGACGGATGCGCATGAACGGCTGGGGCAGCAGGACGTGGTGGCCCTCGAAGCCGGGCAGGCTCAGCTCGACCTCGAGGTAGCGCACCGCCTCCTCGATCTCGTCGATCCACAGGTCGGTGCACAGGCCGGCGATCTCGCCGTCGGCGCCGATCACGCTCATGCCGCGCGGGTCGGGGGAGTTGCGGTGCACGCGGTACTCGCCGGCCTCGCGCAGCGGCACGATCTTGTTGGCGCCGTCGATGGTCAGGTCGGGCTCGTCCTTGCGCCAGGCGTAGGAGGCGGGGCCGATGCCGTCGACCAGCGGGTTGCCGGTGGGCTCCAGCGGCGCGCCGGGGAAGGTGGCGGCGGCGCGGGCGCCGTTGGGCAGGCGCGGCGGGAACAGCGAGCCGGGCGCCTCGATCAGGTCGCCGTGGAACAGGCGGAACAGCTTGGGCGGCGGCGTGGGCGGCAGGCCCTCGCAGACCACCTCGTCGGTGTGGCCGAGGATCTCCGACACCAGCGGGTAGCCCTCGCGCTTGTCCTCGCGGTGCAGGTAGACGATCAGGCCGGCGAAGAAGGCCCAGAAGACGTAGAGCGCGACCTGCGCCACGTCGATGTATCCGGTGAAGCTGCTCCCGTGCATGCGACGCTCTCCCTATGGGCGGCAGGTCGATCCGTCGCGGCCGAGGGCCGGGGCGGACGATGGTGAAACGAAACGGACGAGCGGGCCGATCACCACGAGCGTGGCGAACAGCAGGGCGATCTCCAGCGCGTAGACCGCCTGGTAGCCGATGGCGGGGCCGGTGAGCGTGTCGCCCAGCGCGCCCCGGGCCGACAGCGTGGCGACGCCGTCGCGCAGCAGTCCGCCGAGCGCGATCGCGGCGCCGGCGGCGAAGGCCTGCACCGCGCCCCAGGTGCCGAGCGCAAGGCCGGCCGAGGCGCCGCCGGCGGCGTCGACGGCGCCGGAGAGGGTGCCGACGGCGAACAGCGCGCCGCCGCCGCCGATCAGCGCGGTGCCCAGCGCGAACAGCGCCGCGGACTGCATCGGGGCGGCGAAGGTCACGGCGGCGAAGGCGGCGAGGCCGACCAGGGCGCCGATGGCCGCGACGCGGTAGCGGTCCATGCCGCGGCCGAGGCAGCGGAAGGCGAGGCCGAAGCCGCACAGGCCGCCGGCCGCGAGCAGGGCGGTGAGCGCGGTGGTGGCGGCGACGGGGAGTGCGAGCACCTGGCCGCCGTACGGCTCCAGCAGCACGTCCTGCAGGCTGAACGCCACGGTGCCGAGGCCCACGGCCCAGAGGCGGCGGCGGGCCTGCGCGGTGCGGCCGAGCGAGCGCCAGGCGTCGGCGAAGCTGGGCGCGGCGGTGGCGGGGTCCAGCGGCACGGAGGCGGCGCGCGGCTCCTGCTTCCACAAGGCGATGGCGTTGAGGAGGACGGTGGCGACGGCGGCGCCCTGGATCACCTGGATCAGGCGCATCTCGCTGAAGCGGGCGAGCAGCAGGCCGAACACCACGGAGCTGGCCAGCACGCCGACCAGCAGCATCATGCAGAGCACGGTGACGACCTGCGGGCGCGAGCGCTCCGGGGCGATGTCGGTGGCCAAGGCGAGGCCCACGGTCTGCGTGGTGTGCAGCCCGGCGCCGGTGAGCAGGAACGCGCAGCCGGCGGCGAACGGGCCGGCCCAGGCGGGGGCGTGGCCGCCGCCGTCGCCGGAGAGCAGCAGCAGGGCGAACGGCATGATCGCCAGGCCGCCGAACTGCATCATGGTGCCGATCCACAGGTACGGCACGCGGCGCCAGCCGAGCACGGAGACGTGGGTGTCGGAGCGGAAGCCGATCAGCGCGCGGGCCGGGGCGAACACCAGCGGCAGCGCCACCATGATCGCGACCAGGCGGGCGGAGACGCCCAATTCGACGATCATCACGCGGTTCAGCGTGCCGACGACCAGGGCCACGGACATGCCGACGGAGACCTGGAACAGCGACAGGCGCAGCAGGCGGGCCAGCGGCAGCTCGGCGGAGACGGCGTCGGCCATCGGCAGGTACTGGACGCCGACACGGTTCCAGCCGCGGGTGACGGCGCGGCCGTAGCTCACGGGGGCACCGGGAGGGAAGAAAGGTCGAGGCTCTGCCTCGAGCTCCGCCAAGGGCTGGGCCCTTGGATCGCCATTCTTAAAGAGGGCACTCCAAAGGCCCAGCCTTTGGCGGGTCTGGGCAGAGCCCAGGCTTGCTTCTGCATCACGCGGCCCCGTGCAGGAGCTCGAGGGCCTGCGACGTGTAGAAGCCGCCGGCGACGCGCTCGGTGCGGCCGCGGTGCCAGGCGGCGAGCGCGGGGTCCGTGTCGAGGCGGCGGAACAGGCCGTGGGGGGAGATGGGCTCGATGGCGGGGGCGCGGTCGGCGCGGGGGAACAGGCGGCCGGCGGCGTGCATGACGCTGAGCGCGGGGGTGCGGGGCGCGAAGGTGGCGAGGACGGAGCGCTCGGCCTGGGCGGCGAGGGTGCGGATGGCGGCGACCATCTCGGGGGCTGCGTAGTGGATCAGGGAGTCCATGGCGACGACGTGGTCGAAGCGGCCGGAGGCGGCGTGCAGCATGTCGCCGGGGAGGAACTCGACGGAGCCGGGCAGGTTGGCGGGGAGGCGGTCGCGGGCGAGGTCGAGCAGGGTGGCGGCGAGGTCGACGGCCACGACGTCGGCGCCGCGGCGGGCCAGCTCGACGGCGAGCGCGCCGGTGCCGCAGCCGGCGTCGAGGATGCGGCGGCCGTGCAGGTCGTCGGGGAGCCAGGACAGCAGGGTGTCGCGCATGCGGGTGCGGCCGGCACGCACGGTGGCGCGGATGCGGCCCAAGGGGGCGTCCGACGTCATGCGCGCCCAGTTGGCGGCGGCGGTGCGGTCGAAGTAGGTCTCGAGCTGGCCGCGGCGGCGCTCGTACGCGGACGCGGGCGCCTCGGCGTGGGCGAGGGCCGGCATCACTCGAAGCCCAGGAGGTCGAAGATGTCGCGGTCCTTCAGCGCGCGGCTCTCCAGGTTGGGGGTGCCGGCCATCAGCGTGGCGGCGAGACGGAGGTACTCGTTCTGCACGGACTCGATCTCGGGGGTCAGCTCCATCTCGAAGACGGTGGACTTCTTCAGGCGGGAGCGGCGGATGGCGTCGAGGTCTGGGAAGTGCGCCAGGGTGGAGAGGCCGGTCGCCGCGTTGTAGCGGTCGATCTGGTCGGTGGCGGCGCTGCGGTTGACGATCACGCCGCCGAGGCGGACGTCGTAGTTGCGCGCCTTGGCCTCGATGGCGGCGACGATGCGGTTCATCGCGAAGATGGAGTCGAAGTCGTTGGCGGCGACGATGAGCGCCTGGTCGGCGTGCTGCAGCGGGGCCGCGAAGCCGCCGCACACCACGTCGCCGAGCACGTCGAAGATCACCACGTCGGTGTCCTCCAGCAGGTGGTGCTCGCGCAGCAGCTTCACGGTCTGGCCGACGACGTAGCCGCCGCAGCCGGTGCCGGCGGGTGGGCCGCCGGCCTCGATGCACATCACGCCGCCGGTGCCCTGGACCACGAAGTCCTCCGGGCGCAGCTCCTCGGGGTGGAAGTCCACGCCCTCGAGCACGTCGATCACGGTGGGGATCAGGCGCTTCGTCAGGGTGAAGGTGCTGTCGTGCTTGGGGTCGCAGCCGATCTGCAGGACGCGGTGGCCCTGGCGGGCGAAGGCGAGGGAGAGGTTGGACGAGGTCGTGCTCTTGCCGATGCCGCCCTTGCCGTAGACGGCGAACACCTTTGCGTTGCCGGAACGGCGCGGCGTGTCCATGCGGACCTGGACGCTGCCGTCGCCGTCGGCACCGCGGGGGGCGCCCTCGGCGCTGGAGCAGGTGCCGCAGCCGGCGGCCTCGCGCAGGCGGGCGGGGACGGCGTCGGCGGGCTTGACTTCGATGGTCATGCGGCCACTCCCAGGGCTGGTGCTGCGACGATGCCTTCGAGGCGGTCCTCGATCTCCTCGCCGGCGCGGCGCAGGCGCTCCAGCACGGAGGGGTCGGGGGTCCAGTAGCGGCGCTCGGAGGCCTCCAGCAGGCGGTTGGCGATCTTGGCGGAGGCCTGCGGGTTCAGGGCGGCGAGGCGCTCGCGCATCTGCGGCTCCAGCATGAAGGTCTCGCTGAGCTGCTCGTAGATCCACGGCGCGACCTGGCCGGTGGTCGCGGACCAGCCGAGGGTGTTGGTGACCTGGGCCTCGATCTGGCGCACGCCCTCGTAGCCGTGGGCGAGCAGGGCCTCGTACCACTTCGGGTTGAGCGCGCGGGTGCGGGTCTCCAGGGTCACCTGCTCGGCCAGCGTGCGCACCAGGCCGTCGCCGCGGGTCTGGTCGCCGATGTAGATGCTCGACGCCACGCCGTTGCGCTCGCGCCGCGCGGCGCGGGCGATGCCGCCCAGCGTGTCGAAGTAGTGGTCGACGGTGGTGACGCCGAGCTCGACGGAGTCGAGGTTCTGGTAGGCGACGTCGACGGAGCGCAGGACGTGGGAGAGCACCTTGTCGTGGCGCACGGCGTGGCCGGTGACGCCGTAGGCAAAGCCCTTGCGGCGGACGAAGGCGTCGGCGAGCTCGTCCTCGTCGTTCCAGCCGCCGGCGTCGATGAGCTGGTTGACGTTGGCGCCGTACGCGTCCTCGGCGTTGCCGAACACGCGCAGGGCGGCGGTCTCCATGTCGCCGCCGTTGGCCTCGATGTAGGCGAGCGCGTGGCGGCGGACGTGGTTCATCTCCACCGGCTCGTCGGCGGAGGCGGCGAGGAGGGCGGCCTCGGCGAGCAGGCGGGTCTGCATCGGCAGCAGGTCGCGGAAGATGCCGGACAGCGTGACCACGACGTCGATGCGCGGGCGGCCCAGGCGCTCCAGGGGGACGAGTTTTGCCCCGCACAGTCGGCCGTAGCTGTCGTGGCGGGGCTCGGCGCCGAGCAGCCACAGCACCTGGGCGATCGGGCCGCCCTCGGTCTTGAGGTTGTCGGTGCCCCACAGGACCATCGCCACCGTCTCGGGCAGGCCGTGGTTGTCGGCGGCGTGGCGGGCCAGCAGGCGGTCGGCCTGGCGGGCGCCGTCCTGCACCGCGAAGGCACTGGGGATGCGGAAGGGGTCGAGGCCGTGCAGGTTGCGGCCGGTCGGCATGATCTCGGGCGTGCGGATCAGGTCGCCTCCCGGTGCCGGGCGGGTGTAGCCGGCGTCCAGCGCGTGCAGGATCGCGGGAGTCTCGTGGTCGGTGGCGAGCAGGGCGTCGAGGGTGGCGCGGCGCTCGGGGTCGGTGATGCCGGCGGCGTCGAGCATCTCGGCGCGGGCGGCGGCGTCGGGGGGACGGCCGACGATGTGCAGGCCGTGCGGGATCAGGGTGTACTCGAGCTCCAGCAGCGAGGCCTGCAGGGCGAGGATCGTGGGGGCGGCGTCGACGGCCTCCCAGAGGGGCTCGGTCTGCGCCAGGTCGACGCAGGCGGCCTGGGCCTGGACGAGCAGGGCGAGGGCCGCGCGCTGCAGCGGGTCGACCTCGGGCTCCAGGCCGCGCCAGCGGTCGAGCGAGGACTTCAGGTCGAGCAGGCCGCGGTACAGGCCGGCCGCGCTCAGCGCGGGCGTCAGGTGGCTGACCAGGGTGGCGCCGATGCGGCGCTTCGCCAGCGCGCCCTCGGAGGGGTTGTTGCAGGCGTAGAGGTAGATGTTGGGCATGTCGCCGATCAGGCGGTCGGGCCAGCAGGCGGCGCTCATGCCGGCGTGCTTGCCGGGCATGAACTCCAGCGCGCCGTGGGTGCCGAAGTGCAGGATCGCGTGGGCGGAAAAATCCTCGCGCAGCCAGCGGTAGAAGGCGGAGAAGGCGTGGGTGGGGGCGAAGCCGTGCTCGAACAGCAGGCGCATCGGGTCGCCCTCGTAGCCGAAGGCGGGCTGGATGCCGACGAACACGTTGCCGAACTGCTCGCCGAGGACCTGGATCGACGTGCCGTCGCTGTTCTGGCGGCCGGGGGCGGGGCCCCACTGGCGCTCGATCTCGGCGAGGTGGGGCTCGCGGCGGACGTGGTCGGCGGCGGGGATGCGGGCGGCGACGTTGGCGTCGGTGCCGTGCTGGGCGGCGTTGCCCTGCAGGACGCGGGCGCGCAGGGCGTCGACGCTCTCCGGCACGTCGACGCGGTAGCCGCCGGCTGCCAGCGCGATCAGCGTGCGGTGCAGGGACTCGAACACGGAAAGGTAGGCGGCGGTGCCGGTGCTGCCGCCGTTGGGGGGGAAGTTGAACAGCACGACGGCGACGCGGCGCTCGGCGCGCTCGGTGCGGCGCAGGGTGACCAGGCGGTGCACGCGCGCGGCCAGGGTCGCGGCGCGCTCGGGGTGGGAGACCATCTGGCGGGCGTGGCCCTCGCCGGAGGTGGACCGGCCGCCGAAGGTCATCGGCCAGATCGCGCCGTCGAGCTCGGGGATCGCGACCATCATCGCGGCCTCCACCGGCATCAGGCCGCGCGGGTCGGCCTCCCACTGCTCCAGGGTCTGGAACTCGACGGGATGGGCGGCGATGTAGGGCACGTCGAGGCGGGCGAGGATCTCCTCGGACGCGCGGGCGTCGTTGTAGGCGGGGCCGCCGACCAGGGAGAAGCCGGTCAGGGAGACCAGCGCGTCGATCGTGGGCGTGCCGTTCTCGAAGAAGAACTCCTCCATGGCCGGGCGGGAGTCGAGGCCGGCGGCGAAGGCGGGGATGACGCGCAGGCCGCGGGCCTCGATGGCCGCGATCACGCCGTCGTAGTGGGCGGCGTTCCCGGCGAGCACGTAGGAGCGCATCAGCAGCAGGCCGACGGTGCCGCGCCCGCCAGAGGTCGCGGCGCGGGGCAGGTCGGCGGTGCGCGCGGCGATGCCGCCGGGGACGCCGGGGTGGTAGAGGCCGGTGTCGGGGTAGTGGATCGGGGCCTCGGCCTTGACGGTGCCGGCCAGCGCCTGGCGGGGGCCGGTGGCGTAGCGGTCCACCATCATGCGGACCAGGCCGACCAGGTTGGATTCCGAGCCGGCAAGCCAGTACTGCAGGGCCAGGAAGTAGATGCGCGCGTCCTGTGCCGCGCCGGGGATGAAGCGCAGCAGCTTGGGCAGCCGGCGCAGCATCTTCATCTGGTCGCGGCCGCTGGACGGGGCGCCGGGCTTGCGGGTGCCGCGCAGGCGCTTGAGCATCGCCATGGCGCCGGTAGCCTCGCCGGCCATGCTGAACTTGCCGAGCTTCGTGAGCTTGACGACCTCGGTGGCGGAGAGGCAGCCGAGGATGGCGTCGCAGTGCTCCCTGCGTGCGGTGAGCGCGGGCAGGACGGCCTGGATGTGCTCGTCGAGGAACAGCATGGTGGCGACGACGATGTCGCCCTGCGCGATGTCTTCGAGGCAGGCCTTGAGCACGTCGGGGTCGTGGCCCCACTCGTCGGCGGCGTGCACGCGCAGCTCCAGGCCGGGCAGGTCGCGGCGCAGCACGGCCTCGGCGGACTCGGCGGTGCGGGCGAGGATGCTGTCCATGGTCACGACGACCACGCGGATCGGCACGGGGGCCTGGGCAGGGAGGGTGACGTCAGCGGGCATGGTGCGCCTTTGCGTCGTAGAGGGTGGCAACGGAGATCGTCGCGATGCCGCGCTCGCGGGCGAAGGCCTCGGTGTTGCGGCGGGCCTTGCCGCGGACGAAGACGGGGACGCGCCTGAGCTCGCGTTCGGCGTCGGCGTGCCAGGCGGGGGCCGTCGGCTCGGCGGCAAGCAAGGCCGGGCTCTGCCCGGACCCGCCAGGGGCGAGCCGCCCCTGGACCGGCATGACTCCAGGGATGCGTTCCAAGGGCGCAGCCTTTGGCGGAGTTCGAGGCAGAGCCTCGACCTTGCCTGCTTCGCGACTGCCCGTATCGGCCCCGGACACGGCCATCGCGTCGGCGGCGAGGGCCGCGACGGTGGCGGACTCGTGGGGAGTGGGGCGCGGCATGTGGGCGTGGCCAAGGTGGGAGGCGGGGGCGCCCTCGCCGAACTCGGGGTCCTCGCGGAACATCGCCAGCAGGTGCTCCTCCAGGCCCATCATCAGCGGATGGACCCAGGTGTCGAACAGCACGTTGGCGCCCTCGAAGCCCATCTGCGGGGAGTAGCGCGCGGGGAAGTCCTGCACGTGCACGGGCGAGGAGATCACCGCGCAGGGGATGCCCAGGCGCTTGGCGATATGGCGCTCCATCTGGGTGCCGAGCACCAGGTCGGGGCTGGCCGCGGCAATGGCGGATTCGACGTCGAGGTAGTCGTCGCAGACCAGGGGGGTCACGCCGTAGAGGGCGGCGGCCTCGCGCAGGTCGCGGGCGAACTCGCGGCCGTAGGTGCCCAGGCCCACGACCTCGAAGCCGAGCTCCTTCGCGGCGACACGGGCGGCGGCGATGGCGTGGGTGGCGTCGCCGAACACGAAGACGCGCTTGCCGGTCAGGTACGTGGCGTCGACGGAGCGCGAGTACCAGGGGAGGTTGGAGTGGCGCTCCGCGTCGGCGGCGGCCTGGGCGGGGTCGAGGCCGGCGAGTCCTGCGACCTCGGCGACGAACTCGCGGGTGGCGCCGACGCCGATGGGGATGGTGCGGGTGTGGGGCTGGGCGAACTCGCGATCCAGCCAGCGGGCGGCGACGTTCGCGGTCTCGGGGTAGAGCACGACATTGAAGTCGGCGGCGCCGAGGCGGGCCAGGTCGGAGGGCGAGGCGCCGAGGGGGGCGCAGACGTTGACCGTGACGCCGATGCGCTCCAGCAGCGCGGTGATCTCGCGCACGTCGTCGCGGTGGCGGAAGCCCAGCGCGGTGGCGCCGAGCAGGTTGCACGAGGGGGCGCGGCCGTCGCGGGGGGTGCGCTGGCCTGCGGCACAGCGGCGCACGACCTGGTAGAACGTTTCGGAGGCGGCCCAGTTCTCCTTGCGCTGGTAGGAGGGCAGCTCCAGCGCGATGGTCTCGACGCCGAGGCCGCGCGACAGGCCGGAAGGGTCGTCCTGGATCAGCTCGCCGGTGCACGACGCGCCGACCAGCAGCAGCTCGGGCCTGAAGCGCTCGACGGCGTCGCGCGCGGAGGTGCGGAACAGCTCGGCGGTGTCGCCGCCGAGGTCGCGGGCCTGGAAGGTCGTGTAGGTGACGGGGGGGCGGACGGCACTGCGCTCGATCATGGTGAACAGCAGGTCGGCGTAGGTGTCGCCCTGCGGCGCGTGCAGGACGTAGTGGACGTGGCGCATGGCGGCGGCGATGCGCATGGCGCCGACGTGCGCGGGGCCCTCGTAGGTCCACAGGGTGAGCTGCACGGGCTCAGGCCTCCAGCAGCGCGCGGCGGGCGAGCGGGCGGGCGAACAGGCCCGCCAGGTCGCCCGCCTGCTCGAAGCCGTGGATCGGGGAGAACAGCAGCTCGATCGACCACTTGGTGGCGATGCCCTCGGCCTCCAGCGGGTTGGCGAGGCCGAGGCCGCACACCACGAGGTCGGGGCGGGCGGCGCGGCAGCGGTCGAGCTGGCGGTCGACGTCCTGGCCCTCGCTGAGCATCGTGTCGGCGTCGAGCAGGGCCAGCTCGGCGGCGAGGTGCTCGCGGTGGATCGTGGGGGTGCCGACCTCGACCAGGCGCATGCCGAGCTCGCGGGAGAGGAAGCGGGCGAGCGGGATCTCCAGCTGGCTGTCGGGGAAGAAGAACACGGACAGGCCGGCGAGCGCCTTGCGGTGGCGGGCCAGGGCGGTCTCGGCGCGGGCGATGGCGGGGGCCATGGCGGCCTCCATGCGCGCGGGATCGCCGCCCCAGGCCAGGGTCGCGGCGTGGAGCCAGGCGCGGGTGCCCTCGACGCCGATCGGGAACGGGGCGGCGACGCGCCGCGCGCCGCGCGCCTCCAGCAGGCGGGCGGTCTCGGCGAGGAAGGGCTGGGCGAGGAGGATCGTCGTGTTGGGGCCGACCGGCGGCAGGGCGTTCGCGTGGCGCGGCGGCAGGAAGCGGACGGGGCCGATGCCGGCGTCGCGGAACAGCGCGGAGAACTGGGACTCGACGATGTCGGGGAGCGCGCCGACGACGAGGATCGAGCGCTCGTCGCTGTGGGGCAGCTCGGGGACCAGGGAGGCGAGGCAGGCGTCCTCGCCCTGGGTGAACGTCGTCTCGATGCCGGAGCCGGAGTAGCTCAGCACGCGGCAGGCAGGCAGGAAGCGGCGGGACAGGCGGGCGGCGGCGCGGGTGAGGTCGAGCTTGATGACCTCGGACGGGCAGGAGCCGACCAGGAACAGCATGCGGATGTCGGGGCGGCGCTCCAGCAGGCGGTCGACCACGCGGTCCAGCTCGTCGTCCATGTCGGCGCGGCCGGCGAGGTCGCGCTCCTCGATGATCGCGGTGGCGAAGCGGGGCTCGGCGAAGATCATCACGCCGGCGGCGGACTGCAGCAGGTGGGCGCAGGTGCGGCTGCCGACCACGAGGAAGAACGCGTCCTGGATGCGGCGGTGCAGCCAGACGATGCCGGTCAGGCCGCAGAACACCTCGCGCTGGCCGCGCTCCCGGAGCACGGGGCGGGCGGCCGGGGCGCAGCCGGGGGCGTCGAGGCCCGGGGCTTCCAGGAAGGCGGCGTCGCTCACCGCGCGGCCCGGAAGGCGGCGGGGACGGGCAGCTCGCGGCGCGCGCTGCGCATCTTGAGGACGAACTGCGCGGCGTTGACCAGGTAGGAGGCGTAGGCGGCGAGCGCCAGGAGCAGCAGCGAGCCGGGACTGAGCATGCGGGTCAGCAGGGCGGCGACGTAGGCGGTGTGCAGCGCCAGCACCAGGAAGCTGACCAGGTCCTCCCCCAGGAAGGCGGGGGCGAACAGGCAGCGGCCGAACACCTCCTTCTCCCACACCGAGCCGGTGACCATGATCGTGTAGAGCATGGCGGTCTTGACCAGGATCGAGACGGTCGCGGCCTCGTAGCCGGCGCCGGTGGACAGGGTGCGCAGCACGAGGCCGAGGCTGACCAGGAAGACGAGGAACTGCAGCGGCGCCAGCAGGCCCTGCACCATGGTCCAGGGGGTGGCGTCGCGGCGGCGGCGCTGCTCGGGGGTGTAGAGCGGGCGGGGGGCGGCGGACTCGCGGGGAGCCGCGGGCGCCTCGCGGTGGGCGACGGGATGGCCGGTGGTCGGCGTCCACTGGAAGCTGACGTAGCCGTTGAGGAAGTTGCTGACGCTGTCGATCATGGCCGTTCTTGCCGCCTCCGAGTGGAGCCCACCGAAACCGAAGACCCCCCTGCCCCGCGCCGGTCGTCCGGCGGGGCGGGCCGCCCCGTCCGGCGGGCCGTTCGTGCCGTGTTCGGGCATCGGACGACCCGGCTGGGGTGGTCAAACGCTAGGGCTGGGGCGCGCGGACTGTCAAGCGAGATTGACGTAAAACGGAATTGACACTCCGGCACCGTATCGTCTCAGATGCCTCCGGGATCGGTCCGGGCGCGCCGGGCACGAGGCGTTGGGAAGGTCGGCATGACGCAGCAGGGCTGCTCTGCGGTGGAGCTGGCGATGGCGTGCCAGGGCGGTGCCCTGGGCCGTGCCGCCGCCGTGGGCGCCCGCACCCGCGGGCAGGGCCGGAACATGGAAGAGGTGTCGCAGGCGATGTCGGAGCGGCTTGCGGAGTCGATCGGCCAGATGGGGAGCGGCCACGCGGCCGTGGCAGACGAGGCCGCGGTGCGACGGCGCAGGGTGGCCGCGATCCTGCGCACGGTGGAGAGCCAGGTGGTGCCGCGCCTGCTCTCGGCGCACGCGCGGCGTCCCGGGCTGCTGACGAACGGGCCGCTGGCGGCCGAGGCGGCGGGGGCGATGGCGCCGGAGGGTGGCGCGGTCGTGCCGCCGGGCGCGGGCAGCCCGGACGGGAGCGGCG
>CAXSER010000048.1:0-11999 GCA_964236315.1 uncultured Acetobacteraceae bacterium
TGGTCACCGCGTTCAGCCAGAAGAAGATCTTCGGCTACAAGTTCATCGCCTACGCGACCATCGGCTTGGCCTCGATCACCTTCTTCGTCTGGGGCCACCACATGTTCGTCAACGGCGAGAGCGAGGTCGCCGCCGTGGTGTTCTCGCTGTTGTCCTTTGCCGTCGCGGTGCCGTCCGCGGTCAAGGTCTACAACTGGACCGCGACCATCCACAAAGGCGACCTGCGGCTGGACACGCCGATGCTCTACGCCATGGGATACATCGGGCTGTTCGTGATTGGCGGGCTTACCGGGCTGTTCCTGGCCAGCCTCGCGATTGATGAGCACCTGCACGACACATACTTCGTGGTCGCGCACTTCCACTACATCATGGTCGGCGGCACGGTGCTCGCCTTCCTCGGCGGCCTGCACTACTGGTGGCCGAAGTTCACCGGACGGATGTATCCCGAGGCCTGGGGGCGTGTCGGCGCGTTCCTGATCTTCATCGGGTTTAACACGACCTTCTTCCCGCAATTCCTGCTCGGCTATCTCGGCATGCCGCGGCGCTATCACCAGTACTCGCCGGAGTTCCAGCTACTCAACATCATGAGCTCGGCCGGCTCCACCATCCTCGCGATCGGCTACATCTTCCCGATGGTCTATCTCACCTGGTCGCTGTGGTTCGGCAAGCGTGCGCCGGACAATCCCTGGGGTGCGAAGGGGCTGGAGTGGACGACGTCATCGCCGCCGCCCAAGCACAACTTCCTCACCCCGCCGATCGTCGACTTCGAGGCCTACGATTACCCGAATAAGGTCAACGAGCGTGGCTGAGTCCGAGCGCTTCGAGCCCGGCACGCTGGCCTACGCCGGCAACCCGGCGGTCGGCATCGAGCTGCACGAGCAGTTCACCTCCGTCGCCCAGCAGCGCCTGTCGTCCGAGCTGGGCATGTGGGCCTGGCTGATCACCGAACTGCTGCTGTTCTCCGGGCTGCTGGTCACGGCGCTCGTGCTGCGCACGTTGCACCCGCACTCCGTCGAGGCGGCTGCACAGCACCTCAAGCTGTGGATCGGCGGGGTCAACACTGTGATCCTCATCACCTCGTCGCTGGTGATGACCGGCGCCATCGAGATGTCCAAGCTCGGCCGCGCCCGCGACGTCACCCGGTGCCTGTTCGTGACCGGGGCACTCGGGCTCGGCTTCCTGCTGCTGAAGAGCTACGAGTACTACGTCGACTACGTCGAGCACATGACGCCCTTCCTCAAGCGGCCCTACGAGCTGGGGTCCGACGGCGCCTCGCAGCTGTTCGTCAACCTCTACTGGGTCACCACGATCCTCCACTTCGGCCACCTGACCATCGGCATCGGCATCGTCTGGGTGATGGCTTGGCTGGTCAGCCGACCGAACTATCTCGCTCGCCACCAGAACCGCGTCGAGATCACCGGGCTGTACTGGCACTTCATCGACCTCGTCTGGCTGATCGTCTATCCGAGCCTGTACCTGGTGAATCGCTGATGGCCTCGTTCTCCCCCATGGCGGCGCTGCGCGACGTCGACCCTAAGGTGCGCGAGGTCATGCGCGGCCCGGTCATCACCACCGGCGTCCTGCTCTGCCTGCTCGCGGTCGAGATACTGCTGGCGATGACCACGCCGTTCCCGGCTTGCGGCTACGTCGAACTGGGTATTGCCGCGGTCATGGTCATCATCGTGCTGACCTTCTCGATGGAGCTGACACACGCCCCGCCGCTGGTGAGGCTGTTCTCCATTCTTGGCTTCTTCTGGCTCGCCATCCTGTTCGGCATCACCATGATCGACTACCTCACTCGCTGACCGAGGCATACGAGGCTGAAGTTCTGCCTCGGACCTCGATAGAGATTCGCCCGCCGGGAATTGCTTCCTCAGGGGGACTGGCCTTCGACCGCCTGTGGCCCTTGTCGAGCCTAGTTCTCCTTCATGCTGGCTGGGAGCTTCCTGTTGCCAGGGACCGGATGGGCACCCTGTGCGGGATATCAGTCGCGTCGTCGCGGCTTCGGGAAAGCCCATGCATGGCGCCGACGCCATGGTACCTCCCGGCCAGAGCTGTTCATAGCTTGCAGCCACGCCGATGCAGCATGAGCCGCGTTGGCATGCGCTTCGAATTCAACCTCGGCGCCAGAGTGCTGCTGCCGGGCCTTGCGGAGCGCATGACTGGCCGCTTCAGCGCTCCGGACCGCGACCACCGGCGCGTTCGGGACCGCGCCGACGCTCAGCGACGGTAACAGGATCAACCCTGTTCGGCGCAAGCCTTGCCGCCAGGCAGATCAGCGCGGCCTGAGTCGCGCCGCAGTCTGCCGGGCCGTCTACGCGCCAGAGTTGCGGGCGGGGCAACAATGGGCTCAACTCGAAGGTGCATTCCTGACCTGCCCTGCTAGCGCAGGGCGGCGCGGCAACGGTGGCCGGAGACCACGGCCCATGAACGCCTCGGCGCCACAGGCGGGGACCCGCGAGAGCGAACCAGGAGAAACCGCATCATGACCCGCCGCACGACCACCCACAGTCTCGGCCTCGCCGCGGGCGCATTGGCTCTTGTCGTCGCAGGCAGCGCCCCGGCGCTTGCCGTCCCCGCCGAGCTGAGCGAGCCGGTGCTGCCGGCGCCGGTGGCCTCGGGGATCACCCTCGACCTGCAGGACTTCGCCACCCTGCCGCGTCATGCCGACGGCTCGGCGGCTAGGCCGCAGTTCCTCTGCGCCGCGCCCGGCTGGATGGGCGGGCTATTCGCCACCGACATCGCCGGCGTCATCTACCGCGTGAGCTCGGACGGCAGCAGGGTCGTACCCTACCTCGACCTGCGGGCACAGCCGATCTCGCTGATCGCCCCCACCAGCGAGGAGGGCCTCGTCGGGCTGGCATTCCACCCCAACTTCGCCGGCTCGCCCTCGCTGCCCGGCTACGGCAAGTTCTATACCGCCTTCAGCGCCGATCGCAGCAGCGGCACTCCGGACTTCCTCGCCGACGACGATGGCGACCATCACCAGGTGATCCGCGAGTGGACCGCCACCAACCCCATGGCCGCGACGTTCAGCGGCACCTCGCGCGAGGTGCTGCGCGTCGGCAAGTACGCCTCCAACCACAACGGCGGCGTGATCCGCTTCGACCAGAACGCGGCGCCGGGCTTTCGCGACTACGGTAATCTCTACATCGGCTTCGGCGACGGCGGCGCCGGCAACGACCCGCGCGGCAACGGCCAGAACCTCGCCAGCCCGCTCGGCAAGATCCTGCGCATCGACCCGCTTGCCGGGCCGGGCGGCGCCAAGTACACGATTCCCGCGGACAACCCGTTCCGCAGCTTCGGCGGCGCCGCACCCCTGGTCTGGGCGTATGGCCTGCGCAACCCGCAGCAGTTCAGCTTCCAGACTGGCCGCCTGGACCGCATGTTCATCGACGACATCGGCCAGAACCAGGTCGAGGAGGTGAACCTCGGTGCACGCGGTGCCAACTACGGCTGGCAGCAGCGAGAGGGCACCTTCGCCACCGGCGCCGCGGTCGGCAGCGCCGGCGGCAAGAACGACTATGGCGTCTACCCGCTGCCCGGCAGCGACGCCGCCGCCGGCTTCACCGACCCAGTCGCCGAGTACGACCACAGCGACCCCGCACGCGACGGCGGCACCGTCGCCGCGGGCATCGGCAGCGGCTTCGCCTACCAGGGGACGCAGGTACCGGCGCTGCGCGGCGCCTACGTGTTCGCCGACTTCGTGCAGGGGCGCCTGTTTGCGATCTCCACCGCCACGCTGCCGATCCGCGCGCGGCAGGTCTCCTCGGTGGCGCTGCGTTACCAGGGGGTGAGCTACGATTCGCTTAGCACGTCGCCGATCGGGGAGGGGGACCGCTCCGACCTGCGCCTTGGCGAGGACGCCGGCGGGGAGTTGTACGCGCTGCTCAAGGGGCCTGGGGCGATCTACCGGGTCGTGCAGAAGCCCTGAGGAAGCAAGGTTGAGGCTCTGCCTCAAACTCCGCCAAAGGCTCGCCTTTGGGATCCTCTACTTAAGTAGGGGTTTCCAAAGGGCTTGGCCTTTGGCGGGTTCGGGCAGAGCCCGACCTTCACTTTCTTCCCTGTCCGATCGCCGCGCCGTCCGTCATCCCCGCCAGCACCTCGGCCACGTGGCGCACCCGCACGGTGCTGCCTTCGCGCGACAGCCTTCCCGCGATGTTGAGCAGGCATCCCATGTCGCCGGCCAGCAGCGTGTCCGCCCCGCTCGCGACCACCTCCGCCGCCTTGTCGCCGACCATGCGCGTCGAGATCTCCGGGTACTTGACGCAGAAGGTGCCTCCGAACCCGCAGCACACCTCGACTCCCGGCAGCTCCACCATCGACAGCCCGTCCACGCCCGCCAGCAGGGTCCGGGGCTGTGCCTTGACCCCCAGTTCGCGCAGGCCCGAGCAGCTGTCGTGGTAGGCAGTCACACCCTCGAACGGTGGCGCGGCCACGTTGCGCACGCCCAGCACGTCGGTGAGGAACGACACCAGCTCCCAGGTCTTGGCTCCCAGCACCTCGGCGCGCACCCGCAGGTTGGGGTCGTCGGCAAATAGCCCGGGCAGGTGGCTGCGGATCATGCCGCCGCACGAGCCGGACGGCACCACCACGTAGTCGTAGCCGCCGAACGCGTCGAGGATGCCGCGCGCCAGGTCGCGCGCCGTCGCCCGGTCGCCGGTGTTGTACGCCGGCTGCCCGCAGCAGGTCTGCGCGCGCGGTACCTCGACCAGACAGCCTGCGCGTTCCAGCAGCGCGATCGCGGCGAACCCGACCGTGGGGCGGTGCAGGTCGACCAGGCAGGTGACGAACAGGGCAACGCGGGGGGGAGTGAACATCCCTCCGGTCTAGCGCTGCCTAGCCCCCTCTGCCAGAGGCCGTTCGGCTCAGCCCGTCAAGTCCTGCGGCGCGCGATGCCGGTCGGACCGTCGCGCGTGCGCCACATGGGCCCGCACGCTTCGGCGAGCCCCGCAACTCCGCCGTCCGGCCCGCGCTTGCCGGGCATACCAACCCGGGAACACCAATGACACCGCAGTTCTGGCTCTGGCTCGACACGATCGCGATGGCGCTGGGCGGCGCCGCGATCCTCTTCCTTGGCAAACGACGCACCGCGTCCGAGGAGTCGCACACGATCTACCACGGCATTGTGCCGATCATCGCCGCGCTCTCCTACCTTGCCATGGCCGCCGGCCAGGGGGCAGTGCCGATCGCCACCGCCCTGCTCGGCGACCCCGCCCAGGGCACCGACCTGGTTCTGACGCGCACCTTCTATTTCGCGCGCTACATCGACTGGGCGTTCACCACGCCATTGCTGCTGCTGCCGCTGGCCCTGCTCGCCATCCACTCACGGCCGCGCAACCTTGGTCTGATCGCCGGCCTGCTGCTCGCCGACCTGATGATGGTGCTCACTGCGCTGTTCTTCGGCCTGTCGATCGCCTACTGGATCAAGTGGACCTGGTTCCTGGTCTCGTGCGGCGCCTTCGCTGCGGTATACTGGGTGATGTGGGTGCCGCTGCGCCAGCAGGCCGCTCTCGAGCGCGCCGATGTGCAGGCCAGCTACCGGGCGAATGCCTCGATCCTCTCCGTGCTTTGGCTGGTCTACCCGATCATCCTGTTCTTCGGCACCGATGGCCTCGGCCTGTTCAATGAGACACTGTCGGTCGCCTTGATCGCGATCATCGATTTCGTTTCCAAGGTCGTCTACGGCCTCTACACGATCCGCGGCTTCGACAGGATCGTGGAGCGCGACCTTTCCGGCCGTGCTGCCGACGCCGACATGACCATTGGCACGTCCACGCTGCCGCCGACCGGTGTCGCGCCGGTGACCGCCTGAGCCAAGGGGCAAGGACCGTACGTCATACCGTGCGGTTCTTGCCCACCCTGTCGCTCCCCACATGGCACCTTGGCCATCTGGTGCCAGCGGTATCCATGCTGATGTTGACGTCCTGTGCGATCCCCTCGCCTTCGTGTTCTTTCGGGGGCGCTTCTCTCGCGGCCGTATTTTGGGAACTGCTCGCAGTCTTGTCGCCTGCGGCGACCGCGCCCTTGGCTACGGACCCGCAAAGAGGCATGACGCCTTCTGGTCTCCTGACCTGGGAGGTGGATGCTCGACGCAAGCCTTGATCGGAGTTTGGAGGCAGAGCCTCTGGACTCTCCTGCTGCCGCTGGTCCGGTGCGAGAGACGGGTCCGGAACGAAGGTTGGCGCAACGTCCATGTCTTGGCTGGCCTGGTCAGGGCTTGCCGTGGTCGCCGCCCTATCCTCTACTCGCGCGGCATGGTGCCGGCTGCGCTGCCTGGCGGTTTCCTGCATGTGACACTAGGGCGACAATCCGGACGGGACAGCGATGCGCCCCAACAGCACCGACGGCGGCGAGGTCTGCGTTCCAGCGATGCCGCCGCACGCCGGCAGCCCCGCCTTCGTCGCCGGGATGGGACATCGCATGGCCGCCGCGGCACTTCGCCCTCGCCCGGCGGTCCCACGTCGTGCCGAGGTTCTGCCGCGCCTGCCCACCGACACCGGCATCCGTCCTCCGGTCACGGCGCGTCCGACTCCTGCCGCCTCGCAGCACCCCGGCTTCGCGACGATCTGCCAGATTGCGACGTTGTGCGTCGCTGCGGCTGGTGGCGCCGCACTGCTGTACTGGCAGAAGTCCGGCGGCGGCGCCGAAGACCGCGAGATCGGCCATCTGCTGCAGGCCTCGCAACAGGCTCGTGCCCGCACCTCGCTGTTACGGACGGAATGGGCCGAGCTGAACGAGCCGGAGCGCCTGCAGGACTTGGCCGACCGCACCCTTGCCCTGCGCCCGATCGCACCCGCGCAGTTCGTGGCGCCGGAGCAACTGCACGCCTGGCTCCAGGCCCCGGCGTCCGTCGCGCCAACCTCGCCGGCCCCGGCGCCCGACCCCGCTGCCGAGCCTGGCATCCCGGATGCCGCCGTGGTCCCGTCTTTTAGGCCTGCGTCCCGCCCGCGTCTCGTCGCCATGGCCCTGCCCTCGCCTCCCGTGCCGCCGCTTGCCGCGCCGCCGCACCCGCGCGGCCAGCGCCTCTTGCCGGTGATGCTGGCCGCCCTTCCCGAGCCAAGCCCCGGCCCCCGCCTTGTTCGCGCGGCGGCCGCGTCCCGCTTCGAGCTGCCGCGTTGGCTGACGCAGGCGCCGCCCCGGCGCCCCACGGCCCTGGTCATGTCCGAGCCGCCGCATGTCCTGGTCCTGCCGCCGCCGTCGCGGCCCGCCGTGGCGGTCGCGGATCCATGGCCGGCGCCGGCACGGAGCTTCGTCGTGGTGGCCGCCTCGCCCGGCGCGCCACCCTACGATGACCATATTGCTGGCTGGGGCACGAGGGAGGCGCTCGCCCCCTGGCCATACGGCCGCTCCTCGCCCACGCCGTACGGCTGGGCACCGGCCTACTAGGCACAGCGGTTCATCCGGGAACGGGTGCGGCGCTCCGGCTCCGCCGCTTGCCGTCCGGGACTGCCCGCCCGAGACTGTCGCGATGTCCGATCCGTCGCCGAACGGCCCTGCCGCTCCGATGTCGCCTGAGGAGGTTCGCGCCTTCCTGGCCGCGATCGCCGTCCCCGACGCCGACCTGCAGACCGAGCTGGTCCATTCCGATCCGTTCACCCTGCTGATCGCCGTGGTGCTGTCCGCGCAGGCCACCGACGCCTCGGTGAACCGCGCCACTCCCGCCCTGTTCGCCGCCGCGTCGAATGCCGCCGCCATGGCCGCCCTCGGCGCCGACGGCATCGCGCCGTACATCCGCCAGGTCGGGCTGTGGCAGTCCAAGGCGCGCAATCTCGCCGGTTTGGCTGCACGGCTCGTCGAGCGCCATGGCGGCGCAGTGCCCTTCGATCGCGAGTCGCTGGAGGCGCTGCCCGGGGTGGGTCGCAAGACCGCCAATGTCGTGCTCAACGTCGCCTTCGGAGAGGCCACCATGGCGGTGGACACTCACGTCTTCCGCCTGGGCAACCGCACCGGCCTGGCTCCGGGCGCCACCGTGCGTGCGGTGGAGGACGCGCTCGTGGCCCGCATCCCGGCGGAGATCCTGCGCCCTGCCCACCACTGGCTCATCATGCATGGCCGCTACACCTGCAAGGCGCGCGTGCCGGAGTGCTGGCGCTGCCCGGCGGCGGCGTGGTGCCACTACGGGGACAAGGTGCTCGAGCCGCCCATCCGGAAAAGCAGGGAAGGCCGGGCTCTGCCCGGACCCGCAAAGGGCCGGGAGGCCCTTTGATCCCGTTGCCCAAGTAGAGGATTCCAAAGGCGAGCCTTTGGCGGAGTTTGAGGCAGAGCCTCAACCTTGCTGCCTGTCCTGCTCCTCCGTCCGCCACACGCAGATCCGCGCCGCCCCGTGCCTGCGCTCGTCCAGCAGCGTGCCCACCGCCGGCACCGCCTCCTCGCGCCCGATCTCGCCCACCACCAGCGCGCCCGGCGCCACCCACCCCGCCGCGCCCAGCGCCCGCACCGCGCGTGCCACCAGGTCCTGCCCGTATGGCGGGTCCAGGAACACCACCGCGCACGCCTGCCCTGGCGGCGGCCGCAGCGCGTCGCCCGGCAGCACCGTCGCCCGCGCCTGCGCCCCGCACGCCGCCACGTTGGCGCGCAGCGCCTCCAGCGCGCCGCGGTCTTTCTCGATGAACGAGGCGTGCCCTGCCCCACGCGACAGCGCCTCCAGCGCCAGCGCTCCGGTTCCCGCAAACGCGTCGAGCACCGCCAGCCCGTCGAGCCGCCCGCCCCACGGTGCGTGCACCAGCGTGTCGAACAGGGCTTGGCGGACGCGATCCGCGGTGGGGCGGGTGCCGGTGCCAGCCGGCACGTGCAGGGCCCGGCCGCGGAATGTGCCGGCGATGATGCGGGTCAGGGCGGTAGGGCCAGGGCTCTGCCCTGGACCTGCTGGGGGCAGCGCCCCCGGACCCGCGCAACGAAGGAGGCGCTCCCTTCCAGAGGGTTTCCGGAGGCCCAGCTTTTGGCGGGGTCCAGGGGCAGGATCTCTGGCCCTGCTTCCTTCGGGTGTCTCACAGGTCCGGGATCTGCTCGCGCAGCACCTTTGCCGTGACCTCCTCGACGCTGCCCCGCGTCAGCAGCCCGAGCTGGAACGGCCCGTACGCCACCCGGATCAGCCGCGTCACCCGCAGCCCAAGGTGCTCCATCACCCGCCGGACCTCGCGGTTGCGGCCCTCGCGCAGACCAACCGTGACCCAGCCGTTGTTGCCCTTGCGGCTGTCGAGCCCCGCCTCGATCGGCCCGTAGCGCACGCCGTCGATCTCGATGCCCGACGCGAGTCCGGCCAGGGCCGCCTCGTCCACTACGCCATATACCCGCACCCGGTAGCGCCGGAGCCAGCCGTTGGCCGGCATCTCCAGCCGCCGCGCCAGGCCACCGTCGTTGGTGAGCAGCAGCAGGCCCTCGCTGTTGAGGTCGAGTCGCCCGATGCTGACCACGCGCGGCATTCCCGGGGGCAGGGCGGCGAACACGGTGTCGCGGCCCTCGGGGTCACGGTGCGTCGTCACCAGGCCGTCCGGCTTGTGGTAGCGCCACAGGCGTGCGCGGCCGGGCGCGTCGACCAGGGCGCCGGCCACCTGCACCAGGTCGCCCGCGGCCACGAAGGTCGCGGGATGGGTGATGACGGCGTTGTTCACCCGCACCTTGCCCTCGGCGAGCAGTTTCTCCGCGTCGCGCCGGCTGGCGACACCGGCGCGGGCAAGCCACTTGGCGATGCGCTCGCCGCGCTCCGCGGCGGGGGGCGTCTCGCCTGGCGCGGCCGCGGCGGTCGATGCGCTCGCCACGGGCTTCGCGGCGTGGCTGCGCGTCTGCCGCACCGGCCGGGAGCGACGCAGCGCACCAGGGCCTTTCGGGGCGTCGGCGCTCGATGCCCGGGTCTCGGGCGGCGTGGCGTCCGCGGCTCCGGTGGCGGACCCTGCGGTCTTGCGCCGGGCCGGCTCCTCCTTGTCGGCGGGGGCAGGCAAAAAGTCCGTGCGTCCGACCAGGCGAACCGCCCGTGGACGGCTCGTCCTCAAATGGTCGGCATCAAGGCGCCCGGGCTCTCGATTGCCCTTGTCGGGTTGGGTTGCCCCTGGTCCATGCGCCTTGCCGGCCGCGACCGGACGATCCGACCCGGCCTGCCTGACTGGCGGCCCGCCTGTTCGTCCCGTGTCCTGGCGCTCCTGGGCCGCACGGTCCGCGTTCCGCTTCGGCGAGCCCGTTCCCTGGCCCGGAACTGCCGCACCGAAAGGCGGCCGCTTCAGGAACGGCCGTGCGCCCGGCACGCGCTTCGCGTCGGGCAACAACTGCTCGCCCGCCTGCCGCGGCACGGAATGCGACGCCCGGCTGAGCCGTGCCGGCACTGTACCCTTCGCGTTCGCTAATCCGCCGTGCTTGACCGCACGCGGCCCGGCCGCGGATCCGTCCCGCGCGCCGCCCGCGCCCGCCCGCTTCGGCGGCGTGCCGGTTCCACCCGCAGGGCGCCCGGCGCCTGGCGGCATCCTGCCCCGCCCCGGCCCACGCCCGCTCATGCCGCGCACGCCCGCACCAGCCCGGCCAGGATCAGCGCGTCGCCCGGGTCGGTGTGGAACTCGGGGTGCCACTGCACGCCGAGACAGAACCGGCGTCGCGGGTCCTCGATGCCCTCCACCACCCCGTCGGGCGCCACGGCGTCCACCACCGCGCCCGGCCCGGGGTCGCGCACCGACTGGTGGTGCGATGAGTTCACCCGCATCGTGTCCGTTCCCACCAGCCGCGCCAGCAGCGTTCCCGGTGCGATTCGTACCGCGTGCGCCGGCTCGTCGTGCCGCGTCGTCTGTTCGTGGGGTAGCGCGCCGGGCACCGCGTCGGGGATGTGCTGCACCAGGCTGCCACCCAGCGCCACAGCAAGGAGCTGCTGGCCGCCGCAGATCCCCAGCACCGGCATGTCGCGCGCCAGGGCACCGCGCAGCAGCGCCAGCTCCGCCTCGGTGCGCGTCCGCTTCAGGCTGGTCGAGGCATGGACCTCGACGTCGCCGTACAGCGCCGGATCGACGTCAAACGCGCCTCCGGTCACCACCAGCGCATCCAGCGTGTCGAGGTACGCTTCCGCCAGCCCGGCATGGTGCGGCAGCGCCACCGGCAGCCCGCCCGCCTCGACGATGGCGCCGGCGTAGTTGGCGCGCACGGCATACCAGGGGTACTTCGACCAACCTCCCGCGGCCTCGGAGTCCAGGGTCAGGCCGATGGTCGGTCGCTTCTCGCTCATACCCCGTGCGTAGAGCATCGTCGGGCCCGGCGGAAGCGAGCAGGCCGCCCCGGCTGTCCGGGATGCCACTCTCCCGGCGCCAAGCCACCACACCCTTTGCGGATTCCTGCTAGGCTCCGCAACCGTGACGCCTCGCCTCCCGCCCGTACCACGGAGCACGCATGGTCAGGATTCCCCACGATGTCGGGCCACGCCACCCGCAGGTGGTCGTGCTCGTGGGCGCCACCGGCGACCTGTCGCGCCGCAAGCTGCTTCCCGGCCTGTTCCACCTGGCCAGCCGAGGCTTCATCCCCGGTTGCCGCATCGTCGGCGTCTCGCTCGAGGACATCGACGCCGACGCCTTCCGCACCCTGGCCCGCGCGGCGCTCGACGAGTTCTCCCCGCGCCCGGTCGCCGAGGCAGACTGGTCCGCCTTCGCGGCCACGCTTGACTACGTGCCGATCGCCGCCGGCCCCGAGCGGCTGCGCGAGGCGGTGGAGTCGGCCGAGCGCCTGCTCGACGGCGAGAGCAGGCGCATCCACTACCTCAGCGTCCCGCCCGGTGCCGCCCTGGCCGCGATCCGCCTGCTGCGCGAAGCCCGCCTGGTGGAGCGCTCGCGCGTCATCATGGAGAAGCCGTTCGGCACCGACCTCGCCAGCGCGGTGCTGCTCAACAGCCGCGTCCACGAGGTGTTCTCCGAAAGCCAGATCTTCCGCATCGACCATTTCCTTGGCAAGGAGCCGGCGCAGAACATCCTGGCCTTCCGCTTCGCCAACGGCCTGTTCGAGCCGATCTGGAACCGCAACTTCATCGACCA
>CAXSER010000049.1:0-11976 GCA_964236315.1 uncultured Acetobacteraceae bacterium
CGGCCGCTCGACCGGCAGCAGGTGCCCAGCCCCCGCCAGCGTCACCGCCCGCCACCGCGCGAAGGCGTGCGTCACCAGCACCCGCTGCGCGTCCGCCCCCAGCGCGTCGTCCTCCGCCCCCGCCACCACCAGCGCCGGCGTGCCCAGCACCCCCACCCGCGCCACCCAGTCCTCGCGCGAGCCCTCCTCCAGCCACGCCCGCCATGCCGACGGGTCCGCGCGCAGCACGTCGGCCACCGTGCGCGCCTCCACCGCCTCCGGCAGCCCCGCGCCCACGTTCTGCGCCACGTACCCCGCCGCCTCCGCCAGGCTGCGCCCCTCGTCGCCGCGGAACCACCCGAGCATCTGCGCCCGCTTGCCCGCCTCGATCGGCTCCGGCCCCGCGGGCGAGGCCGCCAGCAGCACCACCCCGACCAGCCCCCCCAGTCCCGCCTCGCCGTCCTCCGCGCGCCGCGCCACCACCGCCGCCACCTTGCCGCCCATGCTGTGCCCGACCAGCGCCCAGCGCCCCGGCGCCTCGGCCCGCACCGCCGCCACCACGTGCTCCGCCATCTCCGCCACCCCGCGCCCGCCCAGCCCGGCCGCGTCGCCGAACCCGGGCAGGTCGACCGCCACGCAGCGCCGCGGCGCCAGGCGTTGCGTGACCTCCGCCCAGGTGCGGGCGCTGCCGCCGAGGAAGTGCAGAAGGAACAGGGTCGTGTCGGACTGGGACATCGTACGCAGGTGGCACGGGAGCGGGCGATGGCTAGAGCAGGAAGCAAGCCTGGCCTCTCCCTCCGGTGCCCGTTCCAATGGCCCAGGCGGGCCATCGGAACCTTCGGGCACCTCCGCCCGGACCCGCCAGGGCGAGCCGCCCTGGACCGGCCTTCCTAGGTGAAGCCAGTCCAGGGCGGCTCGCCCTGGCGGAGTTCGAGGCAGAGCCTCAACCTTGCTTCACCCTTCCGCCCACCACGAACACCGCGACGCACCCCGCCCCCGACAGCACCGCCAGCGGCAGCAGCCCGAGCGGGTAGCTCCCGGTGGCGTCCCTGATCACCCCCAGCAGCGTGGACCCCACCAGCCCGCCGATGTTGCCGACCGCGTTGATCTGCGCGATGCCCGCGGCCGCGCCCACCGGGCCCAGCCACTCCGTCGCCAGCGCCCAGAACGGCCCCTTGACCAGGTAGGTGGCGCTCACCGCGACGCACAGCACCAGCATCGTCGGCCACAGCGAGCGCGTCAGCAGCGCCGACAGCAGGCTCGCCGCCAGCAGCCCGAGCGGCAGCCCGGTGTGCCACACGCGCTCGCGCCGCAGGTCGGAGGATCGCCCCCACAGCACCATCAGCACCGAGGCGATGCCGAACGGCAGCATGTTCAAGAGCCCGGTCTGCGTCAGCCCGAGCCCGAAGGAGCGGATGATCTGCGGCTGCCACAGCGACAGGCACTGGCTCGCCCCGGACGCGCCCGCATACACCAGCGACGCCGCCAGCGCGCGCCGGTCCGTCAGCACCCGCCACAGCGGCACGTGCGCGGCCGCCGCCCCGGCCTGCGCGCGCTCCTCCGCCAGGCGGCGCGTCAGCCAGGCGCGCTGTTCCTCGTCCAGCCAGCCGGCGCGCTGCGGCCCGTCGGTCAGCACGAACAGCGCGGCCAGGCCGAGCAGCACCGCCGGCGCCGCCTCGGCCAGGAACATCCACTGCCAGCCGTGCAGCCCCAGCACCCCGTCGGTCTGCAGCAGGGCGGCCGAGATCGGCGAGCCCACGAACGAGGAGACCGGGATCGCCACCATGAAGATCGCGACGATGCGGCCGCGGTACTCGCGCGGGAACCAGTACGTCAGGTACAGGATCACCCCGGGGAAGAACCCCGCCTCGGCCGCGCCCAGCAGCAGGCGCACCGCGTAGAACGAGTAAGGCCCGACGACGAGCGCCATGCCGGCGGAGACGAGCCCCCAGGTGAGCAGGATGCGCGCGATCCACAGCCGCGCGCCGACCTTCTCCAGGGCGATGTTGCTGGGCACCTCGAACAGCACGTAGGTCAGGTAGAACAGCCCGCCGCCGAGGCCGAACGCGGAGGGCGACAGGCCGACGTCGGCGTTCATCTGCAGGGCGGCGAAGCCCGCGTTCACCCGGTCCACGAAGGCCACGAAGTAGCCGAGCATCAGGAACGGCACGATGCGCAGCGCCACCTGCCGCATGGTGCGCCGCTCGATCTCCGTCCGCAGGTCCGCTCGGTGCATCGCGCCCTCCCCCGGACACGCTTGCCCGGAGGCGGCACCGGCGCAAGCCGGGGCACCTTCCAAAGGCCGATCCAGGGGCGGCTCCCTCCGTTGGCCTTCCCGACGATCCAAGGGATCATCGGGACCTTCGGCCCTCTCCGCCTGGCGGGTCCGGGCAGGGCCCGGCCCTGCCTCCTGCCTTCCGCCGTCCTCAGAACGTGATGTTCGTCCTGATCCCGAACACCGCCTCGTTGCCGACGCGCCTGCCCGAGGCCGAGGGGTCGGTGCTGTAGAGCGAGGGGGAGTAGACGTACTGGAAGTCCGGCTGCACCAGCAGCCACGGCGCGACCTGGTACTGGTACGTCACCTCCAGGAAGCTCTCGCTCGACCGCGGCCCGCGGGTGCCGATCAGCGCCGCGTTGTCGCTGTCGAACCCGCTGATCGAGGAGCTGACCCTGGCGATGCCGTAGCCGACGCCGAGCGTGTCGTTGTCGCGCCCCGGCAGCGGCGCCTTCAGGGTGACGCCGGTGTTGAGGCTGAAGTTCACCGCGTTGCGGTCGCCCGGCGCGCCCATGGCGCGGGCGAACACCCCCACGGAGCGCGGCCCGCCCGGGTCGGGCCGCCACACCATCTGGTCGAACACCGCGTAGGCGCTGTAGTTGCCGCGGTGGCTGCGCGGCACCGCGTTCGACAGCGGGTCGGCCAGCGACACGCCGGCGGTGTCGAAGCGCGGGTCCGGGAACGTCGCGCTGTCGTACCAGAACCCGGCCTTGTAGGTCCCCGGCAGCCCGCCCCCGCCGCCGCCGCCGCGGTCCATGTCGCCGACCGCCGGCTGGTTGATCGCGTACTGGACCTCGCCGAACGCCAGCGCGCCGGTGCCGAGGCTGAACGCCGTGCCCGACTGCGCCGCGCCGCGCGTCTGGAAGTCGCTGTAGAACGGCCCGCCGCCGGCGTTGTCGTCGAACACCCCGGCCAGCACGGTGACGTCGTGCGCGGGGGTGAAGCGCACCCGCACGCCCAGCGAGGACAGCGGGAACGCCGGCCCGCCGGCGTACAGGTCCGACGCCGGCAGCACCGGCCAGCCCATCGCCGCGTTGAGGAACAGCCCGGCGTAGCTGCTGCCCATGAACTCCTGGTCCAGGCTCTGCTGGCCGACCTTGACGTCGAGGTTCCCGCTCAGCGCGCTCTGCTGGTACCAGATCTCCCACAGGCGGGTGGAGCGCTGCGCCTGGATGCCGCTCACCGTCTGCAGCGTCGCCAGGTCCTCGAGGCCGGAGAAGCGGCCGTGGATCTGGAACGCGCTGACGTTGAGGATGCCGCCCTGCAGCCCGAACGCCTTCCCTGTGTCCACGCCCAGGCTCATCGTGGTCAGCCCGTTGTACGACGCCCCCTGGTGCAGCCCGCCGGTCGGGTTGCCGAACAGCTCGTCGGTCTCCTGCAGCCCGAGCGAGACGCCGTAGCGCCCGAGGAAGGTGCGCACCCCGTACAGGTCGCCCAGCAGGCTGGAGCGGGACGCGCTGAACAGCCCGGTGGTGAACCCCGGCTCGAACGGCGAGGGCCCGGTGCCGGGCGGGCTGGTGCTGTCGCCGGGACCGGGGATCGGGCTCTGCTGCGCGGAAGGGGCGGGGTCCGGCACGTCCGTCGACTGGGCCAGCGCGCCGCCGCCCTGGGCCGCCCAGGCCGCCGCGACGAGCGCGAGCCGGCACGCGCCGCGGACGCCGACGGAAAGGTCATGTCTGTGCAGCACGGGGAGCTCCAACCTGGCCGGGCCGCGGGACCCGCCGCCTGGATGCGAATAATTCTCAGTAGCAACGCGCCCGGCCCGGCGTCAAGCCGCCGTGGCGCGACGGCCGCGGACCCGCGCCACCCCGGCGTGGTACGGCGGCCACATGCCCGCGGCGAACCCGCGCCGGGAGGTTTTCCGCCCGGAACCGGGAAAGCGCGCCCTGTCCCGGCCCGGCGCCGCCGCCTAGGCAGGAGCCGCAACGCCCAGCGGACATGCCCCAATGCGCCATCGCTCCCACCACCGCCACCACGCCGCCCGCCCCGCCGCCGCCGGCACGCTGGCCCTGCTCGCCGCCGCCCTGGCGCTGCCCGCCGCCGCCCTCGCCCAGACCCAGGCCCCCGCCGGCGTCCCCGCCTCGCCCGCGGCCGGGCCCGCGTCCGGCGTCATCACCGTGCCCGACGTGCGCATCATCAGCTCGACGCCGCTGCTCGGCTCCGGCCTCGACCGCGACCTGGTGCCCGAGGAGACCAACGTGCTCACCGGGCGCGACCTCTCGCGCGACGGCTACCCCGACGCCCTGCGCGCGCTCGAGGAGAACGTCGGCGGCGTGACGCTGGACAGCGCGTCCGGCAACGAGTTCCAGCCCTCCCTGCTGTACCACGGCTTCAACGCCTCGCCGCTGCAGGGCAACGCTCAGGGCATCGCCGTCTACCTCGACGGCGAGCGCTTCAACCAGGCGTTCGGCGACACCACCAACTTCGACCTGATCCCCGACGTCGCCATCGACCGCCTCAACCTGGAGGGTTCCAACCCGGTGTTCGGCCTGAACGCCATCGGCGGCTCGCTGGGCGTGCAGACCAAGAACGGCTTCCGCTACCACGGCGGCGAGGCCGACCTGCTCGGCGGCTCCTTCGGCCAGGTCGAGGGCCAGGCCCAGTACGGCGTGCAGAGCGCCGACGGCCACCAGTCGCTCTACGTCGCCGGCACCGCGCTGCACCAGGACGGCTGGCGCGACCTGCAGACCAGCGACATCTACAACGTGTTCGGCGACTACGGCGTGCGCACCGACAAGGCCGAGGTCCACCTCAAGGTCACCGCCGCCAACAACGTGCTCAACGGCCCCGGCACCTCGCCCGTCGAGCTGCTCCGCGCCGACCCCGCCGCGCAGTTCACCGCGCCGAACCTGATCGCCAACAAGTACGTCAACGTCAACCTGGGCGGCACCTACGCCCTCACCGACACCACCTCGCTGCAGGCCGTGGGGTACTACGACTACTTCCAGCAGCGCGTGGTCAACGGCAACGTCGCCAACGACGCCCCCTGCGACGACGGCTCCGGCCTGCTCTGCTCGGACCCCGGCACGCCCAGCACCACCCGCGGCGGCGCGGCCATCCCCGACTTCCTGAACGGCGGCCCCTACTCCGAGCTGGACACCCAGACCACCAACACCAGCGGCTACGGCGCCTCCCTGCAGGCCACCAACACCGACCGCGTGCTCGGCCTGCCCAACCACCTCGTCGCCGGCGGCTCCTTCGACGGCGCGCAGACCACCTTCAGCGCCACCTCCACCCTCGGCGGCCTGACCGCGGACCGCGCCTTCATCGGGCCGGGCATCGTGATCGACGAGCCCGGGTCCAACTCCCCGGTGCGCGTGGGCACCACGAACCGCTACTTCGGCGTGTTCGCCTCCGACACGATCGAGCTGACCCGGCGCCTCGCCCTCACGGTCTCGGGCCGCTTCAACAACGCCGAGGTCGACCTGAACGACCTGGGCGGCGCGGCCGAGCAGGCCAGCGTCGGCTCGCTGAGCGGCCAGCACAGCTACAGCCGCTTCAACCCGGCCGTCGGCGCCACCTACCGCATCACCCCCTGGCTGTCGGCCTACGCCGGCTACTTCGAGGCCAACCGCGCCCCCACCCCCGCCGAGCTGAGCTGCGCCAACCCGAACGCGCCCTGCTCGCTCGCCAACTTCTTCGTCGGCGACCCCGACCTCAAGCAGGTCGTCTCCCACAGCGTCGAGACCGGCCTGCGCGGCCAGTACAAGCCCCGCCCCGGCACGACGATCGGCTACAACCTCGGCCTGTTCCGCACCCAGCTCGACGACGACATCGCCTTCATCAACGCCGCGACCCTGGGCCGCGCCTACTTCAGCAACGTCGGCCAGACCCGCCGCCAGGGCGTAGACACCAGCGTGACCTACACCGACCATCGCTGGTTCGCCTACGCCAGCTACAGCTACACCGACGCCACCTACCAGTCCGGCTTCACCGAGGGCTCCGGCTCCAACCCGGACGCCGACGCGAACGGCAACATCACCGTGCGTCCCGGCAACCGGCTGCCCGGCGTCCCCGCCCACCTCGTCAAGCTCGGCGCCAACTACCAGCTCACCCCCGCCTGGAACGTCGGCGCCACCGCGATCTCCACCAGCGGCCAGGTGCTGTTCGGCGACGAGGCCAACCTCACGCCCCACCTGCCCGCCTCGTTCACGCTGAACCTCAACACCACCTACCAGATCACCCCGCACGTCCAGCTGTTCGGCCTGGTGCGCAACATCGCCGACCGGACCTATTACACGTTCGGAACATTCTCGCCGACCTCGTCCGTGTTCCTCTCGCAGGCGCCGAACGCCACAAACCCGCGCAGCTACAGCATCGCCGCCCCCGTCGCGGGCTTCGGCGGCGTGCGCGTGACCTTCTAGGGACTGCTATGAGTCTGGCAGCAGCAGGCCGCTTCCACGGAAAGGCAAGAACCTTCTTTTTCTGAAGAAAAAGAAGCAAAAAGACTTTGCCCATTGGGTTCCGGGCACGCGGGCGGTCCCGGATCCCTATGGGCAAAGTTCTTTGGTTCTTTCTTTCAAGAAAGAGCTGCTTCCTGGCTGTCGTGACACCTGGGAACAGGGCTGGCAGGCGCACGACAGGCCCTGGCGCGCGTCCCGCCCCCTGGGAAGGCCGGCCCGGCGGCTCCCCCCTCGCGGGTCCGGCCCGTCCGCCGCCTTCGTAAGCCCTGCTTAAGCCCTGCCTGCCTAGACTGGCCTCCATTCGGAAGCCCGTGACCCGGCGGCAAGGCATGAACAGGACCGCACCCCCTCCCAGGAGCCACCGCTCCCTCTACGGCGCGGTCGTCGGCGTCATGGTCCTGGTCTGGATGATGCTGGTCGGCATCGCCGCCTGGCGCTCGTGGCAGGACCGCGCCGCGTGGATCGAGCGCGACACCGCGGAGACCGCGAACCTCGCCCGCTCGCTCGCGCAGCACGCGCACGACGTGATCCGGACCGCCGACACCACCGTCGTCGACCTGCGCGCGCTGATCGAGATCGAGGGCGCCACGCCGCGCAGCCTCGCCCAGATCCGCAGCCTGATGGCGACGCAGCTGGCGGTCTCGCCGATCGTCGCCGCCTTCGCCGCCTTCGACTCCGCCGGGGAGCGCATCGTCGGCTCGGCACCCTCGCCGTCGTACAACGTCGCCGACCGGCCGTACTTCGAGTACCACCGCACCCACGCGGACCGCGGCGCCCACGTCGGCGAGCCGATCCGCAGCAGGTCGACCGGCACCTGGATCGTGCCCCTCAGCCGGCGCGTCGACGCGCCCGACGGCACCTTCTCCGGGGTCATGCTGGCGATGCTGCCCGTCGAGATGTTCCTGAGGTTCTACGCGTCGTTCGACGTCGGCGGCCAGGGCACGATCGCCCTGCTCTCCACCGGCGGCACGATGGTCGCGCACACCCGCCTCGCCGAGGCCACCGGCCGCGACGTCACCGCCACCCCGCTGTTCCACGAGTTCCTGGCGATCCCGTCCTCGCCGAGCGTGGACTACGTCTCCCCCCTCGACGGCGTCCACCGCCTCGGCAGCTACCGCCGCGTCGACGACTTCCCCCTCATCGTCGTGGTCTCGCACGGCTACGACGAGGCGCTGTCGCGGTGGCGCAGCGACACGCGGGCAAGCGTCGCCGTCAGCCTCGCGGCCTCCCTCGTGGTGCTGGTCCTCGGCGCCCGCCTCGCCCGCCAGGTCAGGCGCGGCGAGAGGGTGGAGCGCGCCCTGTCGCGCAGCGAGAGCCACTACCGCCTGATCGCGGAGAACAGCACCGACGTCATCACCTGCCTCGACTCGGACCTGCGCCGCACCTACGTCTCGCCCGCCAGCGAGACCCTCACCGGCTACCGGCCGGACGAGCTGCTGGGCGGCCATGTCGGCGAGTTCGTCCACCCGCAGGACTGGCCGGCCCTGTCCGACAGCCTGGCCCCCGGCGCCGCGCGCGACGCGGCGCCGGTCAGCTTCCGCTTCGCGCGCAAGGACGGCGCCGAGATCTGGCTGGAGGCGACGGGCCGGCGCATGGCGGACGGCGGCCACGTGAGGGCGCTGCGCGACGTGACGCGGCGCAAGGAGAGCGAGACGCAGCTGCACGACGCCAACAACAGGCTGCAGCGCCTGGTGATGCAGGACGGCCTGACCTCGATCGCCAACCGGCGCTGCTTCGACATCACCCTGCAGAAGGAGCTGCGCCGCCAGGCGCGCGCCGACATGCCGCTGGCCCTGCTGATGATCGACGTCGACCACTTCAAGAGGTTCAACGACACCTGCGGCCACGCCGCCGGCGACACCTGCCTGCGCGCCATCGCGGCCACGATGGCCGGCCAGATGCAGCGCCCGGCCGACCTCGCCGCGCGCTTCGGCGGCGAGGAGTTCGCCGTGATCCTGCCCGACACCGACGCGACCGGCGCCATGGTGATGGCAGAGCGCGTGCGCTCGGCCGTGCGCTCGCTCGCCATCGCGCACCTGGGCAACCCCGCCGGCGTGGCCACCGTCAGCATCGGCGTCGCGGTCGTCTGGCCCAAGCGCCGCGACCTCTCCCCCCAGGAGCTGATCGCCCTGGCCGACGGCGCGCTCTACCGGGCCAAGCACGGCGGCAGGAACCGCGCCATGCTCGCCGTCGACCTGACAGGCGAGGACCCCGTCCCACCGCCCGGCCCCGCGATCCTGGCGGTGCCGTCCTAGAGGAGGTCACGGACCGCCCGTCAGCAGGAAGGCCGGACCCTTCTTCTGGAGAAGAAGCAAAAACACCTTGCCCATGGGGTCACGGACCCCTGGCCGGCTCCGGGTCCTTGGGAGCGGACGTTCCTGGTTCCTTCTTCCAGGGAGGAACGCGCGTCCTGTGCGCCGTGGCGAGTGCGACCGGAATGGCCAGGGCCCGTGCCCGCCCCGGACCGCCCCGCGTCCTTCCCGTCCCGCCCGCCCCACCCCACATCCGGTCCACCCCAGCCCGGATGCCGCCCGATGCCCGCACTCCTCGCCGCCTTCCTTGCGTGCGCCGTCCTGCGCGAGGCCGCCTCGCTCTGGCTCCTGCGCCGCCAGGCCGCCTCGGCGCGGCGCCACCGCGACGCCGTGCCCGCCGACTTCGCCGCCACCGTCACCCCCGCCGAGCACGCCACCGCCGCCGACTACACCGTCGCGAAGTCCCGCACCGCCGCCGCCGCCACCCTGCTCGACCTCGCCATCACCGCCGCCTGGGTCCTCGGCGGCCTCGACGCGCTGGCCACCCTGCTCGACCGCCACATCGCCTCTCCGCTCGCGCAGGACGTCGCCCTGATCGCCGCCATGACCGCGACCGGCGCCGCGCTCTCCCTGCCGCTGCGCGCCTACGCCACCCTCGTCGTCGAGCAGCGCTTCGGCTTCAACCGCACCACGCCGCGCCTGCTCGCCGCCGACACCCTGCGCGCGGCCGCCCTCGCCGCGATCCTCGGCCTGCCCCTGCTCGCCGCCCTGTTCTGGGTGATGCGCAACGCCACCGGCCTGTGGTGGCTGTGGGCCTGGGCCGGCACCGCCGCGCTCATGCTTTGCGGCCCCACCATCGCCACCCGCGTGGTCATGCCGCTGTTCAACCGCTTCGAGCCGCTGTCCGACCCTGCGCTGGCCGCGCGCATCGAGGCCCTGCTCGCCCGCTGCGGCTTCGCGAGCTCCGGCCTGTTCACCATGGACGCCTCGCGCCGCTCCAGCCACGGCAACGCCTTCTTCACCGGCTTCGGCCGCAGCAAGCGCATCGTCCTGTTCGACACCCTGCTCGCCCGACAGAGCCCGGAGGAGGTCGAGGCCGTCGTCGCCCACGAACTGGGCCACTTCCGCCACCGCCACGTCCTGACCGGCATGCTGCGCGCCACCCTCACCCTGCTCGCGGGCTTCGCCGCCATCGGCTGGCTGTGCCGCCAGCCCTGGCTCACTGCCGGCTTCGGCTTCGCGCACCACGACGAGGCCATGGCGCTGGTCGCCGCCAACCTCCTGCTCGGCCTTGCCTCCCCGGTCCTCGGCCTCGCCTCGAACGCGATCTCGCGTCGCCACGAGTTCCAGGCCGACGACTACGCCCGCCGCCAGGTCGGCGCCGCGCCGATGATCTCCGCCCTGACCAGCCTGTCGCGCGACAACGCCGGCACCCTCACCCCGGACCCGCTCTACGCCCTGGTGAACTACAGCCACCCGCCGGTGCCTGTCCGCATCGCCCACCTCCGCGCGGCGACCTGACCGGCGGAAGGCAGGTCAGGACCAGGGCAGGACAAGGCAAGGCCAGAGGCTCTGCCTCTGGACTCCGCTCAAGGCTCGCCTTGAGAATCCATCTGAAAGAGCAGCCCAGGCCCGGCGGCACCTTCGGGGCGGTCTCCGGCCACGGCAGCCAGGTGCCGGAGGCCGGGCATCGAAGCGGACCCGGAACCACCAGGACGGACCAAGGCCCGCCCGAAGGCGCGCCTGGTCCTGCAAACAGGCCCCCGCAAGCCTCGCCCCGGAAAACCCGTCCCCTGGTACCGGTTTCCAAAGGCGAGCCTTTGGCGGAGTTCGAGGCAGAGCCTCAACCTTGCCTGCTGCCTAGCGCCTCGATGCCCCCCGGGTCACGCCGCCCCCGCGCCGAACAGCGCCAGGTGCACCCCGTAGTACAGCGCGACCACGCCCACCAGCGCCGCGGCGTACCCCACCGGCACCAGCGCCGCGCGCGGCGCCGGTGCCTTGCGGTCGTCCGCGACCACGGCGACCAGGATCACGATGATCGGCAGGTGCCCGATGGCGTCGATGCGCCCGAACTCCAGGATCGCGCTGGTGAACAGCGCGGTGAGCACGATCGCCGACAGCCGGCTGACCAGCGGCGCGCACACCAGGGCGAACGCCAGCCCGAACTCCACCAGCCCCGCCGCCGTCATGTAGAAGTCCGGCGCCAGTCCCAGCGTCATGTGCGTGTGGGTCAGCAGCAGCGGGTACGTCCACTCCGGGTACGCCCACTTCTCCACCGACGCCCACATCAGGGTGATCGCCGCCGCCCAGCGCAGCACGTCCACCGGCCGCAGCCCCAGCGCGCCCCACGCCGCCCCGAGCTGGGCCGCCCCGGCCCGCGCCGCCAGGCCCGCCACGCCCTGCAGGGGCAGCGCGCGCCCCGCCGTGCTCACCAGCGGCCCCGACCCGCCGCGCCCCTGCAGCCCGAGGATCGCGAAGTACAGCGCCGCGCCGAGGAAGATCGGGTAGTCCATCATGTGGAACAGCCCGTAGTCGCGGATGCCGGTGGCGAACAGCACCACCATGCCCAGCGCCGCCGGCACCAGCGTCGCGCGGAACAGCAGGCACGCCGCGATCGCGCCCTGCAGCCACGGCACCCACGGCGCCGCGGTGAACAGCTCCGGCGTCAGGATCAGCCCGCCCAGCGAGAACAGGCAGGCGAAGAACGTCGCGTACGCCGCGCGCATCATCGCCTCGATCCTGGCCCGCACCGCCTGCCCCGCCACGTCGAGCACCCGCGCCATCGCCTCGCCCACCCCCGAGCGCGCCAGCCAGGCGCCGGCCCACAGCGCCAGGACGGAGACCAGCGCCAGCATGGCGAACGCCCCGCTCAGCACGGTGCCCAGCGCCAGCGGCTGGGAGGCCACGTCGTAGGCGCAGAACCACTTGACGTGCGCCTGCGCCACGCCCGGCGCCAGCACCGCCGCCGCCGCCAGCCCCCCCGCCCACCGGGGGAGGGACCGGGGCGCCGCGCCGCGCGGGCAGGCGGGAACGCGGGCGGTCAGGGATGCTGATCGGGCCATGTCGA
>CAXSER010000050.1:0-11795 GCA_964236315.1 uncultured Acetobacteraceae bacterium
GCCCCCGCCGCCGAGGCGCGTCCCGGCCGCGATGTGCTGCCAGCCGCGGCGCCCCCGCCGCGGCGGGGGCGCCGCATGCCGCTCCTGCTGCTGGTGCTCCTGGCCGCAGGGATCGGCGGCCTCGTGGTCTGGCACCCCTGGGCCGTGACCAAGGCGCCCACACCGGCGGGCAAGGGCGGCCCCGCACAGTCCCAGGCCGTGGGCGTCGCGACCGCCGCACCCGGCGACGTCGCCATCGCGCTCACCGAGCTCGGCACCGTCACCCCGCTGGCCACCGTCACGGTGCGCACGCAGATCGCCGGCATCCTGACCCAGGTGGCCTTCACCGAGGGCCAGATGGTGCATCACGGCGACTTCCTGGCCCAGGTCGACCCCCGCCCCTACCAGGCGCTGCTGGAACAGGCCGAGGGCAACCTCGCCCGCGACCAGGCCACGCTCGCCAACGCCCAGCTCGACCTCGCCCGCTACCAGAAGCTCAACAGCCAGGACAGCATCGCCCGCCAGACCGTCGACACCGCCGCCGCCACCGTCCGCCAGGACCAGGGCGTGATCAAGTTCGACCAGGCCGCGATCGACACCCAGAAGCTCAACCTCGTCTACTGCCACATCACCAGCCCGGTGGACGGCCGCGTCGGCCTGCGCCAGGTCGACCAGGGCAACTACGTCACCACCGGCGACACCAACGGCATCGTCGTGGTCACCAGCCTGCAGCCGATCTCGGTGATCTTCACCCTGCCCGAGGACAGCATCCCCGCCGTGCAGAAGCGCACCCACGCCGGCGCCACGCTCCCGGTCGCCGCCTGGGACCGCGCCGACGCGGCGAAGCTCGCCGATGGCAGCCTGCTGACGCTGGACACGCAGATCGACGCCACCACCGGCACGGTGAAGGCGCGCGCCTCCTTTCCCAACCAGGACCTGGCGCTGTTCCCGCAGCAGTTCGTCAACGCCCACCTGCTGGTGGACACGCTGCACGCCCCGGTGATGGTGCCCAACGCCGCCGTGCAGCGCGGCAGCCCCGGCACCTTCGTCTACCTGGTGGGTGCGGACGACACGGTGAGCGTGCGCAAGGTGCAGACCGGCCCGGCCGACGGCACAAGCACCTCGATCAGCGCCGGCCTCGCCGCAGGCGACCGCGTGGTGGTCGACGGCGCCGACCGCCTGCACGAGGGCGCCAAGGTCACCGTCCCCGCCGACCACGCGGAGCCCGCCGCGGGCGAGCCGGCACCGGAGCACCGCCACCGGCATGGCCAGTAGCGCGGGCGGCCAGGGAAGGCGAAGGGCTCTGCCCTTCGATCCCGCCAAAGGCGAAGCCTTTGGAAACCACGACTCCAGACCGACTCCGGCCCCCGGCCAGGTGCCCCCCGCGAGCGCCGGTCCAGGGCGGCTCGCCCTGGCGGGTCCAGGGCGGAGCCCTGGCCTTTGAACCCGTCCCGCCTGTTCATCCTTCGCCCGGTGGCGACGACGCTGCTGATGCTCGCGATCCTGATGGTCGGCGGCGTCGCCTACCAGTTCCTCCCCCTCTCCGCCCTGCCCGAGGTCGACTACCCCACGATCCAGGTGCAGACCTTCTACCCCGGCGCCTCGCCCGACGTGATGACCAGCGCCGTGACCGCGCCGCTGGAGCGCCAGTTCGGCCAGATGCCCGGCCTGAACCAGATGCAGTCGCAGTCCTCCGGCGGCGCGTCCGTGATCACCCTGCAGTTCGGCCTGTCGCTCAACCTCGACATCGCCGAGCAGGAGGTGCAGGCCGCGATCAACGCCGCCGGCAACCTGCTGCCGTCCGACCTGCCCGCGCCGCCGATCTACGCCAAGGTCAACCCCGCCGACGCCCCCATCCTCACCCTCGCGCTGACCAGCAAGACCCTGCCGCTCACCCGCGTCGAGGACATCATCGAGACCCGCCTCGCCAGCCGCATCAGCCAGGTCGCGGGCGTGGGCCTGGTCAGCGTCTCCGGCGGCAACCGCCCCGCGGTGCGCGTGCGCGCCAACCCCAAGGCGCTGGCCGCCTACGGCCTCAACATCGACGACCTGCGCACCACGCTCGGCAACCTCAACGTCAACACGCCCAAGGGCAGCTTCGACGGCCCCGCGCAGTCCTGGACGGTCGACGCCAACGACCAGCTCCCCTCGGCCGACGCATACCGCACCGCCGTGGTCGCCTACCGCAACGGCGCTCCGGTGCGCCTGTCCGACGTCGCGACCGTGGTCGACGGCGCGGAGAACGTCTCGCTCGGCGCCTGGAGCAACCGCGACGCGGCCCTGATCGTCAACGTGCAGCGCCAGCCCGGCGCCAACGTGATCGCCGTGGTCGACGCGGTGCGCAAGCTGATGCCGCAGCTGCAGGCGACGCTGCCCGCCGCCGTCGACGTGCAGATCCTCACCGACCGCACCACGACGATCCGCGCCTCCGTCGCCGACGTGGAGTTCGAGCTGGCGCTGTCGATCGCCCTCGTCGTGCTGGTGATCTTCGTGTTCCTGCGCAACATCCCGGCGACGCTGATCCCCGCGCTGTCGGTGCCGCTGTCGCTGATCGGCACGCTGGCCGCGATGTACCTGTGGGGCTTCAGCCTCGACAACCTGTCGCTGATGGCGCTGACGGTGGCGACCGGCTTCGTGGTCGACGACAGCATCGTGGTGATCGAGAACATCGCCCGCTACGTCGAGGCCGGCCGCTCGCCGATGGACGCGGCGCTGGAGGGCGCGGGCCAGATCGGCTTCACCGTGATCTCGCTGACCGTGTCGCTGATCGCGGTGCTGATCCCGCTGCTGTTCATGGGCGACGTGCTCGGCCGCCTGTTCCACGAGTTCGCGATCACGCTCGCGGTCACCATCGTGATCTCGGCGTTCATCTCCCTCACCCTGGTGCCGATGCTGTGCGCGCGCCTGCTGCGCCACCGCCCGCAGAGCCGCGAGAACCGACTGGGCCGTGCCGTCGCCGCCACGCTGGACGGCACCATCGCGCTGTACGCCCGCGGCCTGGACTGGGTGCTCGCCCACCAGGTCGTCACCCTGCTCGCCGGCACGCTGACCGTGCTGGCCACGCTGGCGCTGGTGGTGCTGATCCCCAAGGGCTTCTTCCCGGTGCAGGACACCGGCGTGATCCAGGGCATCAGCCAGGCCTCGCAGTCCACCTCGTACGCCTCGATGGCCGAGCACCAGCAGGCGCTGGCCGACGTCATCCTCAAGGACCCCGACGTGGTCAGCCTGTCCTCCTTCATCGGCGTGGACGGCAGCAACGTGACGCTCAACTCAGGCCGCTTCCTGATCAACCTCAAGCCGGACAGCCAGCGCACCCTGAACGCCAGCGCCATCATCCGCCGACTGCAAGGCGAGGTGGCGAACGTCTCCGGCGTCTCTCTCTACATGCAGCCGGTGCAGGACCTGACGCTCGACACCTCGGTGAGCGCCACGCAGTACCAGTTCGTCCTGGAGGACGCCAATGCCGCCGAGTTCGCGGAATGGGTGCCCAAGCTGGTCGCCCGCCTGCGTCAGGCCCCGGCGCTGGCCGACGTCGCCAGCGACCTGCAGCAGAACGGCCTGTCGGCGATGATCACCATCGACCGCGCCACCGCCGCGCGCTTCGGCATCACGCCGGCGACCGTGGACAACGCGCTGTACGACAGCTTCGGCCAGCGCATCGTGTCGACGATCTACAGCCAGTCCAACCAGTACCGCGTGATCCTGGAGGCCGACGCCTCGCTGTCGCACGACCTGTCCTCGCTCGACAGCATCTACCTGCCCTCCTCGACCGCGACCGGCGGCCAGGTGCCGCTGTCGGCCATCGTGCACGTCGTGCAGCGCCCGGCGCCGCTGGTGATCGGCCACCTCTCGCAGTTCCCCGCCACCACGATCAGCTTCAACCTCGCACCCGGCGCCTCGCTCGGCGCCGCCGTGTCGCAGATCGAGGCCGCCGAGCACGACCTCGCCCTGCCCGCCAGCATCCAGACCGCGTTCCAGGGCGCGGCCAGCGCCTACCAGGCCTCGCTCGGCAACGAGCTGTTCCTGGTGCTCGCCGCCGTCACCGTGATGTACATCGTGCTCGGCGTGCTCTACGAGAGCTTCGTCCACCCGCTCACCATCCTCTCGACGCTGCCGCCCGCCGGCCTGGGCGCGCTGGCCGCGCTGATGCTCGACGGCTCCGACCTCGGCGTGATCGGCATCATCGGCCTCGTGCTGCTGATCGGCATCGTCAAGAAGAACGCGATCCTCGTGGTCGACTTCGCGCTCGAGGCGGAGCGCGAGCGCGGCGTCCCCGCCCTGGCCGCCGTGCGCGAGGCCTGCCTGCTGCGCTTCCGCCCCATCCTGATGACCACGCTGGCCGCAGCCCTCGGCGCCCTGCCGCTGATGCTCGGCACCGGCACCGGCTCGGAGCTGCGCCGCCCGCTCGGCATCGCCATCGTCGGCGGCCTCGCGGTGAGCCAGTTCGTCACGCTGTTCAGCACGCCCGTGGTCTACCTGCTGTTCGACCGCATCTCGCAGCGCTTCGGCCGGCCGGCGCGTCTGGACATGCCGGACCCGGTGACGCCGTGAGCAGGAAGCCAGCAAGACCGGAGGCCCTGCCTCTGGACTCCGCCAAAGGCAAAGCCTTTGGAAACCTCGACCTCAGGCCGGAGCCAGGCCGCGGCCTCGTGCCCCCGGCCCCGGATCATGCCGGTCCAGGGGCGGTGCGCCCGTGGCGGGTCCCCGCTTCCAAGACATGGGGCAGGACCCTGGCCTTCCTCCACGCCCCATGAGCATCAGCTCCCCCTTCATCAAGCGCCCCGTCGCCACGACGCTGCTCACCCTGGCGGTGGCGCTCGCCGGCGTGTTCGCCTTCACGAAGCTCCCGGTGGCTCCCCTGCCGCAGGTCGACTTCCCGACGATCTTCGTGCAGGCGATGCTGCCGGGCGCCAGCCCCGACACGGTGGCGACCAGCGTGGCCGCCCCCCTGGAGCGCCACCTCGGCCAGATCGCCGACGTGAGCGAGATGACCTCGACCAGCGCGATCGGCTCCGCGCGCGTCATCCTGCAGTTCGGCCTGGACCGCGACATCGACGGCGCCGCGCGCGACGTGGAGGCCGCGATCAACGCCGCGCGCGCCGACCTGCCGACCGCGCTGCGCCAGAACCCGACCTACAAGAAGGTCAACCCCGCCGACAGCCCGATCCTGATCCTGGCGCTGACCTCGGACACGCTGACCCCCGGCCAGCTGTACGACGCGGCGTCCACCGTCATCCAGCAGAAGTTCAGCCAGCTTCCCGGCATCGGCGAGGTCGACATCGGCGGCAGCGCGCTGCCGGCGGTGCGCGTGGAGGCCAACCCGCTCGCCCTGTCGCAGTACGGCATCGGCCTGGAGGACCTGCGCGCCGCACTCGCCTCTGCCAACGCCAACAGCCCCAAGGGCGCCATCGAGGACGGCACGCGCCGCTTCCAGCTCTACACCAACGACCAGGCCCGCAAGGCCGCCGAGTACGCCCCGCTGATCGTGGCGTACCGCAACGGCCGCGCCGTGCGCCTGACCGACGTCGCCGAGGTGGTCGACAGCGTCGAGGACCTGCGCAACGCCGGGCTGTACAACGGCCGCCAGGCGATCACGGTGATCCTCTACCGCGAGCCCGGCGCCAACATCATCAGCGCGGTGCAGGGCGTGAAGGACGCGCTGCCGCAGCTCAGGGCGGCGCTGCCCGGCTCGATCGACATCAACATCGCGCTCGACCGCACGCCGACCATCAAGGCCTCGCTCGCCGACACCGAGCGGGCCCTGGTGATCGCCGTGATCCTGGTGATCCTGGTGGTGTTCGCCTTCCTGCGCGACTGGCGGGCCACGCTGATCCCCGCGGTCGCGGTGCCCGTGTCGATCATCGGCACCTTCGCCGGCATGTACGTGATGGGCTACAGCCTGGACACGCTGTCGCTGATGGCGCTCACGGTGGCGACCGGCTTCGTGGTCGACGACGCCATCGTGGTGCTGGAGAACGTGCAGCGCCACATCGACGACGGCATGGGCCGCGCCGAGGCGGCCCTGCGCGGCGCGCGCGAGGTCGGCTTCACCGTGCTGTCGATGAGCCTGTCGCTGATCGCGGTGTTCCTGCCGATCCTGCTGATGGGCGGCATCGTCGGCCGGCTGTTCCGCGAGTTCGCGGTCACCCTGTCGCTGGCGATCCTGGTCTCGCTGGTGGTCAGCCTGACCACCACGCCGATGATGTGCGCCTTCGTGCTGCGCCAGCCGCACCGCCCCGGTGACCCCGACCGCGACCCCGACGCCCCCCCCCGCCCGCCCGGCCGCCTCGCGCGCGCCGGTGCCTGGCTGGCGCGCGTGGGCGAGCGCGGCTTCGACGCCATGCTGCACGGCTACGAGCGCAGCCTGGGCTGGGCGCTGCGCCACCCGCGCCTGGTGATGCTCACCCTGCTGGCCACGATCGGGCTCAACGTCGCGCTGTTCAAGGTGATCCCAAAGGGGTTCTTCCCGGTCCAGGACAGCGGCCAGCTGATCGGCGGCGTGACCGCCGACCAGGCCATCTCGTTCCAGGCGATGAAGCAGAAGGTCGCCGACATCCAGCAGGCCATCGGCGCCGACCCTGCGGTGGACTCCGTGGTCGGCTTCACCGGCGGCCGCCAGACCAACTCCGCCTTCATCTTCACCACGCTCAAGCCGCAGGGAAGCCGCGACGGCGCGCCGAAGGTGCTCGAGCGCCTGCGCCGCCGCCTGGGCCGCATCCCCGGCGCGCAGACCTTCCTGTTCTCGGCGCAGGACGTGCGCGCCGGCGGCCGGCAGGGCAACGCCGCCTACCAGTACACGCTGCAGGGCGACGACGCGCAGGAGCTGTACGCCTGGACCCCGCGCCTGACCGATGCCCTGAAGAAGCTGCCCATCCTGACCGACGTGAACAGCGACCAGCAGGAGAAGGGCCACGACGTCCTGGTGACCTACGACCGCCCGACGCTGGCCCGCCTCGGCCTGACGCCCTCCGAGATCGACAACACGCTGTACGACGCCTTCGGCCAGCGCCAGGTCTCGACCATCTACAACGCGCTCAACCAGTACCACGTGGTGCTGGAGGTCGCGCCGAAGTGGTGGCAGAGCCCGGACTCGCTGCAGCTCGTGCGCGTCAGCACCTCCGGCGGCACCGCGTCCGGCACGTCCAGCACCAACGCCTCCGCGCGCGCCGTCAGCGGCCCCGCCAGCAGCACCAGCACCACCCAGAGCACCGCGCAGTCCGCCGTGCAGGCCGCCGCCCCCGTCGGCACCGGGAGCGGCGGCGCCACCGCCCAGGCCAGCGCCGGCCCGGCCACCGCCACCGCGGCCGCGGACCCCTCGCAGAACTCGCAGATCAACGCCCAGAACAACGCGCTCGCCGCCAGCGGCAAGTCCGGCGCCTCGTCGGGCGCCTCCGTCAGCACGTCGGCCGAGACCATGGTGCCGCTGTCCGCCTTCACCCGCGTCACGCAGAGCGCGGCACCGCTCGCGGTGAACCACCAGGGGCCGTTCGTGGCGTCCACCATCTCGTTCAACATGGCTCCGGGCCACTCGCTGTCCGAGGCCACGGTCGCGATCGCGCGCACCATGGCGGAGCTGCGCGTGCCCACCGACATCCACGGCACCTTCGCCGGCACCGCCGCCCAGTTCCAGTCCTCGCTCTCCCAGGAGCCGCTGCTGGTGCTGGCCGCCCTGGTCGCGGTCTACCTCGTGCTCGGCGTGCTCTACGAGAGCACGATCCACCCGCTGACCATCCTCTCCACCCTGCCGTCCGCGGGCGTCGGCGCGGTGCTCGCCCTGCTGGTCACCGGCCAGGAGTTCAGCATCATCGCGCTCATCGGCATCATCCTGCTGATCGGCATCGTGAAGAAGAACGCCATCCTGCTGGTCGACTTCGCGCTCGCCGCCGAGCGCGAGGACGGCTTCTCCACCGAGGACGCGATCTTCCAGGCCTGCCTGCTGCGCTTCCGCCCGATCATGATGACCACCTTCGCCGCCCTGCTCGGCGCGCTGCCGCTGGCGTTCGGCGGTCCGGGCGGGGAACTGCGCATGCCGCTGGGCATCTCCATCGTCGGCGGCCTGATCGTCAGCCAGGCGCTCACGCTCTACACGACGCCCGTCGTCTACATCTACCTGGACCGCCTGCGCGGCCGGTTCCGCGGCCGACGCAGCGAGCCGGTGGCGGCATGAGAAGCAGGCAAGGCCAAAGGCTCCGCCTCTGGACTCCGCTCAAGGCTCGCCTTGAGAATCCTCTACTTGAGTCAAGGGATCAAAGGGTCCTCGGACCCTTTGCGGGTCCGGGCAGAGCCCGGCCTTGCTTCCTTGCCTTCCTGGCCCTGTCCGGCTGCATGGTCGGCCCCGACTACCGCCGCCCTGCGGCACCCGTGGCGCCCGTCTACAAGGAGCTGCCCGGCTGGACCGTGGCCACGCCCGCCGACGCCCTGCCGAAGGGCGACTGGTGGCGCGTCTACGACGACCCCACGCTCGACTCCCTGGAGCGCGAGGTCGACAGCGGCAACCAGACGCTGCGCGAGTTCGAGGCCGCCTACCGCCTGGCCCGCGCCGTGGTCGACGAGGACCGCGCCAACCTGTTCCCGCAGGCCACCGCCGGCTTCGGCGTCACCCGCTCCGGCTCCGGCTCCGGCTCGAACAGCACCAGCCTCAACTCCGCGCTCACCGGCGGCACCTCGGGCACCACCGGCGCCACGACCACCACGACGGCGAGCGGCGCCACCGGCACGACCTCGGGCACCGGCACCACGGGCGGCACGACCGGCGGCACCACGGCCGCCGGCACCTCCGCCACCTCGTTCGGCGGCGGTTCCCACCCGCGCACGAACTACAACCTGCAGGGCGCGCTGGACTGGGAGATCGACGTCTGGGGCCGGATCCGCCGCCAGGTGGAGAACGGCGTCGCCTCCGCCCAGGCCAGCGCCGCCGACATCGCCAACGCCCGCCTGTCCGCGCAGGCGACGCTGGCCACCGACTACTTCGACCTGCGCGCCGCCGACGCGATCATCGCCCTGCTGACCCGCACCGTCGCCGACTACCGCCACTCCCTGCAGATCACGCAGAACCAGTACGAGGCCGGCGTCGCCGCCCGCTCGGACACACTGACCGCCCAGGTCCTGCTCGAGACCACCGAGGCGCAGCTCATCAACGCCGGCATCGCCCGCGCCCAGTACGAGCACGCCATCGCCGTGCTCACCGGCCGCCCGCCCGCGCTGCTGTCCCTGCCGCCGACCACCCTCGCCCACGCGATCCCGGTGATCCCCGCGATCCTGCCCGCGACCCTGCTGCAGCGCCGCCCCGACATCGCCTCCGCCGAGCGCCTGATGGCCGCGCAGAACGCCCTGATCGGGGCGGCCATCGGCGCCTACTACCCCACGATCAGCCTCTCGACCCTGCTGACCTACAGCGGCTCGCCGCTCGGCTCGCTGATCTCCGCCGGCAACCAGCTCTGGTCGCTCGGCGCCTCGGCCAGCCAGGTCCTGTTCGCCGGCGGCGCCCGCACCGCGCAGGTCGTCGCCGCGCGTGCCACCTACGACGAGAGCGTCGCGACCTACCGCCAGACGGTGCTCACCGCCCTGCAGCAGGTCGAGGACCAGCTCGCCGCCCTGCGCATCCTCGACCAGCAGCTCGCCGTCTCGACCGCCGCCGTCACCGACGCCCGCCGCTCCGTCGAGATCACGATCAACGAGTACCGCGCCGGCACGCAGGCCTACACCGCCGTGGTCACCGCGCAGGCCATCGCGCTGAGCAACGAGCAGACGCTGATCACCCTGCAGCAGTCGCGCCTGGTCGCCAGCGTCGCGCTGATCCAGGCGCTGGGCGGCGGCTGGGACGCGGCGGACCTGCCGTCGAAGGACAGCCTGCAGCAGAACCAGCCGTTCCTGCCGTAGGCCAGGGTCGCCGAGGCGAAGGCAGGCAAGGCCGGGCCCTGCCCGGACCCGCCAGGGGCGAGCCGCCCCTGGACCTGCCTCGCAGGGCGGAGACACGGCCCGCAGCCTGCCTTTCAGACAAATTGTCGAGGCGCGAGCCCCGGGCGGAGTCCGGAGGCGGCGCCTCCCGCCTTGCCTACCCCGCCAGCGCCTTCGCCGCCTCCCGCAGCCCGAACCCCGGCGCCGCCGCCATCTCCGGCGTGACCTCCGCCTCCGCCTGCAGCAGCTTGCGCGCCGCCATGTGCTCGGCCAGCCGGTTGACCGTCTCCACCCCCGCCAGCCGCCCGCCCCGGAAGCACAGCACCGCGCACGACTCGCCGGCGCCCAACGTGACATGCGCGTCGCTGCCCGCGGTGAGCCCGGCGATCTGCAGCTTCAGCGGTCCCTGGTCGCTCCAGAACCACGGCACCGCGTCGTACGGCCGCTCCCGCCCTGCCAGCCGCGCGGCAAGGCTGCGCGCGTGGTCCACCGCGTTCTGCACCGACTCCAGGCGCACGATCGCCCCCGCCGCATGCCGGCTCGGATACGCCGCGCAGTCGCCGATCGCCGAGATCGCCGGGTCCGCGGTGCCGAGCCGCTCGTCCACCACCACGCCGTTGGCCACCGCGAGCCCGGCGTCCGCCGCCAGCGAGTCGTTCGCCTCCACCCCGATGCCCACCAGCACCAGCTCCGCCGGATGCTCCACCCCGTCCGTGGTGCGCACGCCGCGCACCGACCCCTCGCCCAGGATCGCCGCGACGCCCGTGCCGAACGAGAACCTGGTGCCCTGCGCCTCGTGCCAGCGGGTGAAGGTCGCCGCGGTCCCCGGCGTGACGGCACGGCCCATGGCGCGCGGCCCCGCCTCGACCACGTGCACCGCGCAGCCCATCCCGGCCGCGACCGCCGCGAACTCCAGCCCGATGAACCCCGCGCCCACCACCACGACCCGGCGCGCCGCGCGCACGTGGTCCCACAGCGCCGACGCCTCCGCCTGCGTGCGCAGCGACGTCACCCCCGCCAGCCCGACGCCGGGCACGTCGAGCCGACGGTTGCGCGTCCCCGTCGCCAGCACGAGGTGCGCGTAGCCCAGCGCCGTCCCGTCGGACAGCGCCACCCTCCGCGCCGCGCGGTCGATCGAGAGCACCCGGACGCCGGCGCGGACCGAGACCTGGCGGCCCGCGTAGAACGCCTCCGGGCGCAGCGCGAGATCGACGGCGCCGCGCTCGCCCTTCAGGTACGCCTTGGACAGCGGCGGTCGGTTGTAGGGCAGCCCCGGCTCGTCGCCGACCAGGGTGATGGGCGCGGCGTAGCCCTCCTCGCGCAGCGACGTGGCGAGCTGGAACGCCGCCTGCCCGGTGCCGACGACGACGATCCCCGTGCTGTCCGCCATCCCCGCATAACCCCCCGCCGCAGACCCGCCACGGGCCCGCCTGGCGGTCATGCTACCAGGGATCACGGCACGCGCGACAGCACCCGCCAGCGCCACGGCGGCCCCTCGTCGTCGAGCGCAGTGTCCAGCTCGTGCAGGCTGCCGTCCGGCTGCAGGGCGAAGTCGCGCACGCCGTCGGGCGAGGTGTCGAGCAGCTGGAACACGCTGCTGCCGCGCAGGGTCTGCCAGCGCCCCCGGCTGACCCGCGGGTCCAGCCCGGGCGGGTCGTTCACGCAGCGCTCGGTCATCGACCAGAAGCCGTCCGGCCCGTCCAGCCCGGTGGCGAGGCGAAGCTCCGTCCGCACGCCCCCGCAGCGCCGGTCCGGCAGCACGCCCTCCCAGTGCCCGACCGGCCGCCCCGCGTTGCGCGGGTTCAGCATCCCCGGCGGCTCCGGCAGCGGCGGCGGCAGCCCGGCCGGACCCTGCGCCAGTGCCGCGCCGCCCGTCGCCGCCCACGCCAGCAGCGCCGCGAGCACCCAGCCGCCCGTCC
>CAXSER010000051.1:0-11700 GCA_964236315.1 uncultured Acetobacteraceae bacterium
GGACGTCGCGGCGGGGGCGGCGGCTCTGGCCGGGTTCGGCGCCGGGGCCGGGCGGGGCGCGCGCAGGCCGATCCTGAGCGGGGCGGCGAGCTTGCTCGACGAGAGCTACAACGCGTCCGGCGCCTCGGTGCGCGCGGCGCTCGAGGTGCTGGCGCTGCAGCCGGCCACGCGGCGGGTCGCGGTGCTCGGCGACATGCTGGAGCTGGGCGACCATGCCCGCGCCGAGCACGAGGGTCTGGCCGACGCGGTGCTTGCGGCGGCCGACCTGGTGCACTGCTGCGGGCCGATGATGCGCCACCTGTTCGACGCGCTGCCCGAAAGCCGGCGGGGCGCGTGGGCGCCGGACGCGGCGGGGCTGTGCGACACCGTCGCGCAATCGGTGCGGCCGGGGGACGCGGTCCTGGTCAAGGGCAGCCTCGGCAGCCGCATGCGCCTGGTGGTGGCGGCGCTTGATGCGCTCGGCGCCGCGGCGAACGAGGACGCGGCCTGATGCTGTTCAACCTGTTCCATGCCCACGCGGACCAGTTCGCGCTGTTCAACCTGCTGCGCTACCTCACGGTGCGTTCGGGGACGGCGTGCCTGACCGCTCTGGTGCTGAGCTTCCTGCTCGGCGGGCCGGTGATCCGCTGGCTGAAGTCGGTGCAGCGCGGCGGGCAGCCGATCCGCCTCGACGGGCCGGAGCGACATCTGGTGGAGAAGCAGGGCACGCCGACGATGGGCGGCGTGCTGATCCTGCTGGCGGCGGTGGGCTCGACGCTGCTGTGGGCGGACCTGCGCAACGACTACGTCTGGGCGGTGCTGTTCTGCACGCTCGGCTACGGCGCGATCGGGTTTGTCGACGACTACATGAAGCTGTCCAAGCGCAACACCAAGGGCGTCTCTGCGCGCGGCAAGCTGGTGGCCCAGGTGGCGATCGGGCTGGTCTCGGCGATCTGGATCGCGGCCGCCACGCACGGGCCGCTGGCCACCGGGCTGACCATTCCCGTGTTCAAGGAGGTGCTGATCCCGTTCGGTTACGCCTTTCCGCTGGTGGGCATGGTGGTGATGCTCGGCGCTTCGAACGCGGTGAACCTGACCGACGGGCTCGACGGGCTGGCGATCGTGCCGACGATCATCGCGGCCGCCGTGTTCACGCTGATCGCCTACCTCGTGGGCAACCGGGTGTTTGCCGACTATCTGCAGCTCAACCCGATTCCCGGCGCGGGCGAGCTCGGCGTGTTCTGCGCCTCGCTGGTGGGGGCGGGCATCGGCTTCCTGTGGTTCAACGCGCCGCCGGCAGCGGTGTTCATGGGCGACACCGGCAGCCTGGCGCTGGGCGGCGCGCTGGGCGCGGTGGCGGTGGCGACCAAGCACGAGATCGTCCTGGCCATCGTCGGCGGGCTGTTCGTGGTCGAGACTGTCTCGGTGATCATCCAGGTATTCTGGTACAAGCGCACCGGTCGGCGCGTGTTCCTGATGGCGCCGCTGCACCACCATTTCGAGAAGAAGGGCTGGGCGGAACCGACCATCGTGATCCGCTTCTGGATCATCTCCATGATCCTCGCCCTCGTCGGCCTGGCGACGCTGAAGATCCGATGAGCGCGCCCCTGGCCCTCCCCGTCTTCCCTCCTGGCCTGTTCGCCGGGCACCGCTTCGCCGTGCTCGGCCTCGGGCGCAACGGCATGCCGGCGGCGCACGCGCTGCGGGCGATGGGCGCGGCCGTGAGCGTGTGGGACGACGGCGAGGCGGCCCGTGCTGCCGCGGCGGCCGAGGGCATGGACGTGCGCAGGCCGGACTTCGCGGGCGAGGCGTTCGACGCGCTGGTCGCCTCGCCAGGCATCCCGCACGCGCTGCCCGCGCCGCATCCGGTGGCCACGGCGGCGATCGCGGCGGGGGTGCCCGTGCTCTCGGACGCGGAGCTGCTGTTCCGGGCGGTGCGTGGTGCAGGGTCGCGGGCGCGGTTCGTCGGCATCACCGGCACGAACGGCAAGTCCACGACCACGGCGCTGCTGGCGCACATCCTGGCGGCGCTCGGCGTGCCGGTCGCGGCGGGGGGCAACCTCGGGCCGGCGGCGCTCGCCCTGCCGCTGCTGCCGGATGACGGCGTCTACGTGCTGGAGATGTCGTCCTACATGCTGGAGCGGCTGGACACCCTGCGCTTCGACGCCGCGGCACTGCTCAACCTGAGCCCGGATCACCTCGACCGGCACGGCGACATGGCGGGCTACGTCGCGGCCAAGCGGCACATGTTCGACCGGCGTACCGGCAGCGAACTGGCGGTGGTGGGCGTGGACGATCCGGACTCGGTCGCGATCGCGGCCGGCATCCCCGGCTGCGTGCGCGTCTCCGGGCGCGAGGCGGGGTCGGGCGAGGCCGACGTGTTCGTGCGCGATGGGCGTCTCGTCGATGCCGGCGGTTCGCGCGGGCTGCGGCTGCGCGAGGCGCCCGCTCTGCCCGGCGCGCACAACGCGCAGAACGTCGCGGCTGCGGTGGCCATGGCGACGTGGCTGGCCGCCAATCTCGGGATGGGCGACGTCGCGGCACGGATCGACGCGGCGGTTCGCGGCTTCGCCGGCCTGCCGCATCGCCAGCAGCGCGTCGCGGAGCGGGGCGGGATCGCCTTCGTCGACGACAGCAAGGCCACCAACGCCGACGCCGCCGCCCGCGCGCTGGGCTGCTATCCGCGGCTGGTGTGGATCGCGGGTGGGGTCGCCAAGTCCGGCGGCATCGAGGCGCTGGCGCCGTGGTTTCCCAGGGTGGCGCACGCGCTGCTGGTCGGGCGCGACGCGCCGCTGCTGGCGGCGACGCTGGCCGCGGCCGGGGTGTCGCACGAGGTCGTCGGCACGCTGGAGCTGGCGGTGCCGAGGGCCGCGCGGGCCGCGGCCGCGCTGGGGGCTGAGGTCGTGCTGCTGTCGCCGGCGTGCGCGAGCTTCGACCAGTTCGCGGGCTTCGAGGCACGGGGGACGCGGTTCGCCGAGCTGGTGCGCGCAATGCCCGGCTGCGGCGCCGACCGCCCTGCCCTGCCCGCACGAGAGGATGCCGCCTGATGCCCGCGCTGTCGCGCAACGACAACTCCGTGCTCGGCCGCTGGTGGTGGACCGTGGACCGCTGGACGCTGTTCGCGGTCACGGCGCTGATCGGCTTCGGCTACATCCTGATGCTGGCCGCGAGCCCGGCGGTGGCCGAGCGCATCGGCCAGTCGCGCGACGTGTTCATCCTCAAGCAGGTCGTCTTCCTCGCCATGGCGGGCGGGATCGTGGTGGCGACCTCGCTGCTGTCGGCGCGCGGGGTGCGGCGGCTGGCGCTGGCCGGGTGCGCGGCGGCGCTGCTGCTGACTTTCCTCACGCTTGTGCACGGGGTCGAGATCAAGGGCGCGCGGCGCTGGATCGCGCTGCCGGGCATGTCGCTGCAGCCGAGCGAGTTCCTCAAGCCGTGCTTCGCCGTGGTCACCGCCTGGCTGCTCACCGAGGCGCACCGCACCCGCAACTTCCCCGGCACGCTGGTCGCCTGCGTGCTGTTCGGGGTGATCCTGATGCTGCTCAAGTCGCAGCCGGACATCGGCATGCTCACCGTGATCACGGCGGTGTTCTTCGCCCAGCTCGTGGTCGGCGGGCTCAACCTGTTCATGGTCGGCGTGGCCTCGGCGGGCATGGTCGGCGCTGGCGTGGGCGCCTACGCGTTGTTCCCGCACGTGCGCAGCCGCGTCACCCGCTTCCTGCACCCCGACCGCGGCGACCACTACCAGGTCGACACCGCGCTGCAGGCGTTCGGCAACGGCGGGCTGCTCGGGCGCGGCCCCGGCGAGGGGCGGGTGAAGGACCTGCTGCCGGACGCGCACGCCGACTTCGTGTTCGCGGTCGCGGGGGAAGAATTCGGGCTGGTGATCTGCCTGGTGATCCTGGGGATCTTCGCGTTCATCGTGGTGCGCGGGCTGCTGCGCCTGCTGGCCGAGACGGACGAGTTCGTGGTGCTGGCGTCGTCGGGCATCATCACCGGCTTCGGGCTGCAGGCGTTCGTCAACATGGCGTCCTCGCTGCACCTGATCCCGACCAAGGGCATGACGCTGCCGTTCATCTCGTACGGCGGGTCGTCGGCGATGTCTGTGGCGCTGGCGATGGGGATGCTGCTCGCGCTGACGCGACGCCGCGCTCGGGGAGAGCTCGCATGAGGGGTCCGGCCGTGCGTCCGATCGTGATCGCCGCCGGCGGCACCGGGGGGCACTTCTTCCCCGCCGAGGCGCTGGCCGCCGAGCTGCTGGCGCGCGGGCAGCGCATCGTGCTGATGACCGACGCGCGCTCCGGCGGGCTGGGCTCAGAGGTGTTCGCGAACGCGGAGACCTTCGTGCTGTCGGGCGCGGGGATCGCCGGACGTGGGGCCGTGCGCGGCGCACGGGCCGTGGCCGCCCTGGCACGGGGCACGCTGCAGGCGCGCGCGCATCTCGGGCGCCTCGATGCGGCGGCCGTGGTGGGGTTCGGCGGCTATCCGTGCGTGGCGCCGGTGCTGGCCGCGGGCACGCTGCGTCGCCGGCCGGTGGTGGTGCTGCACGAGCAGAACGCCGTGCTCGGCCGCGCCAACCGCTGGCTGGCTGCGCGCGCGGACGTGCTGGCACTGGGGTTCGAGGACACCGGGCGCATCCCCGCAGGCGTCGAGACGCTGGTGACGGGCAACCCGGTGCGCCCGGCGATCCGGGCACTGGCCGGGGTGGAGCGCGCGGCGGCGCACCGGCCGTTCGGGCTGCTGGTGCTGGGCGGGTCGCTCGGCGCGCGGGTGTTCAGCGACGTGGTGCCGGCGGCTGTCGGGCTGCTCGATGCAGGGGAGCGGGCCGGTTTGCGCATCGTGCAGCAGTGCCGGGCGGAGGACATGGAGCGGGTCGGCCGCGCCTACGACGTGGCAGGGGTTGCGCACGAGCTGTCGGTGTTCTTCCCCGACGTGGCGGCGCGGCTGGCGGCCTGCGACGCGGTGATCGCGCGGGCGGGGGCGTCGACCGTGTCCGAGCTGGCGGTCGCGGGATGCCCGGCGCTGCTGGTGCCGCTGCCGTCCGCGATCGACGACCACCAGACGCGCAACGCCCAGGCGGTCGGCGCGCCGGTACTGGCGCAGGCCGAGTTCACGCCGGAACGTCTGGCCGCGCATCTGCGCGCGATGCTGGCGGACCCGGCTGGGCTGGTGGCGGCGGGGCGGCGGATGGCCGGGCATGCACGGGCCGACGCGGCGGCGCGGCTCGCCGACCTGGTGGAGGCGCGCGTCCTGGCAGGGGTGGCATCTGCGCGCGAGACCGCCGGGTCGCGTGGCGGCCAGGGCGCGTCGGGCAGGGAGCACGGCGCATGAGGGCGCTTCCGCTCGGCATCGGCACGATCCACTTCGTGGGCATCGGCGGCATCGGCATGTCGGGGATCGCCGAGGTGCTGCACACGCTGGGCTACGCGGTGCAGGGCTCGGACATGAGCGAGAACGCCAACGTCGTGCGGCTGCGCGAGGCGGGCATCCCGGTCGCGGTCGGGCACGACGCGGCCAACCTCGGCAACGCGCAGGTCGTGGTCACCTCGACGGCGATCCCGCAGTCCAACCCGGAGGTGGCAGCAGCGCGCGCCAGGCTGATCCCGGTGGTCCGGCGCGCGGAAATGCTGGGCGAGCTGATGCGGCTGAAGTGGTCGGTGGCGATCGGCGGCACCCACGGCAAGACCACGACGACGAGCCTGATCGCCACCGTGCTGGAGGCCGCCCACCTCGACCCGACCGTGATCAACGGCGGCATCATCAACGCGCTCGGCTCCAACACCCGGCTCGGCGAGGGCGAGTGGATGGTGGTCGAGGCCGACGAGAGCGACGGCAGCTTCCTGCGCCTGCCCGCGGTGATCGCGGTGGTGACCAACATGGACCCCGAGCACCTCGATCACTGGGGCACGGGCGAGGCGATGATCGCCGCCTACGACCAGTTCGTCTCCAACATCCCGTTCTACGGGTTCGCGGTGCTGTGCCTCGACCACCCGACGGTGCAGCAGATGATCCCGCGCCTGGACCGGCGGATCGTGACCTACGGATTCTCGCCGCAGGCCGACGTGCGCGCCGAGCGCATGGTCGCGGACCGCATGGGGGCGACCTTCGAGGTGCAGCTCACCGATCGGCACAGGAACACGCAGCGGCGCATGGGGCCGTTCCGGCTGCCGATGCTGGGGCAGCACAACGTGCAGAACGCGCTCGCCGCCATCGCGGTCGGCATGGAGATGGAGATCGACGACGCGACGATCCGCTCGGCGCTGGCGGGGTTTCGCGGCGTCAAGCGGCGCTTCACCAAGACCGGGGAGAGCGGCGGCATCACGGTGATCGACGACTACGGGCACCATCCCGTCGAGATCGCCGCCGTGCTGAAGGCGGCTCGCCAGGCCGGGGCGCGCGACGTGGTCGCCGTCGTGCAGCCGCACCGGTTCAGCCGGGTGGCGTCGCTGTTCGACGCATTCTGCAGCTGCATGAACGACGCGGGGACGGTGATCGTGGCCGACATCTACGCGGCTGGCGAGGCGCCGATCCCGGGCATCGACCGCGATGCCATGGTCGACGGGTTGCGCGCGCGCGGGCATCGCAGCGTGGTGCCGCTGCCGGACCCGAAGCACTTGGCCGAGATGGTGCACGCCATCGCGCGGTCCGGGGATTTCGTCATCTGCCTGGGGGCGGGCAACATCACGGCCTGGGCGCAGGCGCTGCCGGAGGAGCTGGCCGCCCTGCAGGGCCAGCGAAGGTCGGCGAGATGATCCCGGCCGCGGCGCAAAACGCGCTGCCCCCCCTTCGCGGACGGCTGCAGCATGCGGCCCCGCTGGCGTCTGCCACCTGGTTCCGGGTCGGGGGCGCGGCCGAGGTCCTGGTGCGGCCGGCGGATGCCGAGGACCTGAGCGGTTTCCTGGGGGCGCTGGCGCCGGAGATGCCGGTCATGGTGCTGGGCGCCGCGTCGAACCTGATCGTGCGCGACGGCGGGCTGCCGGGCGTGGTGCTGCGTCTTGCGCGCGGCTTCGCCGGGGTCGAGGTCGAGGCCGACGGGGTGGTCGCGGGGGCGGCGTGCCTGGATGCGACAGTGGCCGAGCACGCGGCGGCGGCGGGGCTGGCCGGGCTGGAGTTCCTCTCGGGTATCCCCGGAACGCTGGGCGGTGCCGTGGCGATGAACGCGGGCGCGTACGGCGGCGACATGGCGGGGTGCCTGGACTGGGCGGAGGTCGTCACCCGCGACGGCGGGCTGGTCCGGGTGGCGGCGCAGCGTCTGGCACTGACGTACCGCCACTCCGCCCTGCCGCGCGAGGCCGTCGTGGTGCGTGCGCGGCTGCGGGCGACGCCGGGCGATCCCGCCGCGATCGCGGCACGCATGGCGCAGATCAGGGCCTCGCGCGAGGCGACGCAGCCGGTGCGGGCCCGCACTGGCGGATCGACGTTCCGCAACCCGGAGGACGGCATGAAGGCGTGGGAGCTGATCGACGCGGCGGGTTGCCGCGGGCTGGCGCGCGGGGGCGCGCAGGTCAGCGAGAAGCACTGCAACTTCCTGCTCAACACCGGGGGTGCCACGGCGGCCGACCTGGAGGGTCTAGGCGAGGAGGTGCGCCGGCGCGTGCACGCGGCTTCCGGCGTGTCGCTGCTGTGGGAGATCAGGCGCATCGGCGTGCCCGGCGGCCGGCCGGAGGTGGTGGCGTGACCCGCGTCGCGGTACTGCTCGGCGGCATCTCGGCCGAGCGCGAAGTCAGCCTGTCGTCGGGCGCGCAGGTGATCGCGGCGCTGCGCGAGGGCGGCTTCGAGGTGCTGCCGGTCGAGGTCGGGCGCGACTTGGCCGCCGTGCTCGCGGCACTCGATCCGAGGCCGGACGTGGTGTTTAACGCGCTGCACGGGCGCTTCGGCGAGGACGGGGTGATCCAGGGCGTGCTCGACTGGCTGGGCATCCCCTACACCCACTCGCCGGCACGCGCCTCGGCGCTGGCCATGGACAAGGCGGCGTCGCGCCTGGTGTTCCAGGCGGCCGGGCTGCCGGTCGCGCGGGGGATGGTGATCACGCCAGAGGCGCTGGCGGAGGCGGATCCGATGCCCCTGCCCTACGTGGTCAAGCCGGTGGCGGAGGGCTCGTCGGTGGGCGTGCACATCCTGCGCGAGGGCGACAACCGCCGCGAGGCGCTGGCGCGCGGGTGGAGCTTCGGCGCCGAGGTGCTGGTCGAGGAGTACGTGCCCGGTCGCGAGCTGACGGTGGGCGTGCTCGACGACCGCGCGCTGACCGTCACCGACATCACCGCGCGCGGCGGGTTCTACGACTACGAGTCCAAGTACGGCGCCAACGGGTCGCGCCACGTGCTGCCGGCGGTGGTGCATCCGGACGTCGCGGCCGCGGCCATGCGCATGGCGGTCGAGGCGCATCGCGCGCTGGGCTGCCAGGGCGCGAGCCGGGCGGACTTCCGCTACGACGACACGGCGGGCGAGCCGGGGCGGCTGGTGCTGCTCGAGGTCAACACGCAGCCGGGGATGACGCCGGTGTCGCTGCTGCCGGAGCAGGCGGCGTGGTGCGGGATGGATTTTGTCGGGTTGTGCGCCTGGATGGTGGAGCACGCCTCGTGCCGCGTGTGACCCCGCCCCGCGTGTCGGACCGCGATGCCGGCAGTGCGCGCGGCACGCGTGTCGCCCGCGGCGGCGGCCGGCCGTCGGCCATCAAGCTGCTGCTGCGCCGCCAGCGGCGGCTGCTGCGTCCCCTTGCCTGGGGCGGCGCGGGGTTCGCGGTGGTGCTGGGGGGCATCGTGCTGCTGCATTCCGCGCGTCCCGGCGGCAGCATTGCCACGCTGCGCGAGCGGCTCGGGCGGGCGGCCAACCTGCACGTCACCGACGTCGTGATCGCGGGGCGCACCAACACGCCGGAGCCGCTGCTGCGCGCAGCCCTCGGCGTGTCCAAGGGCGACCCGATCCTCGGCTTCTCCGTGGAGGCGGCGCGGGCGCGGATCGAGACGCTGTCGTGGGTCGAGCACGTCGCGGTGGAGCGCCGGTTGCCGGGCACGATCTTCGTGCAGGTGATCGAGCGGCGGCCGTTCGCGATCTGGCAGAACCAGGGGCATTTCGTGCTGGTCGACCGCGACGGCCAGGTGGTCGCCAACCAGGAGGTGTCGCCGCGCGACTGGGGCAGCTTCGCCTCGCTGCCGCTGATCGTGGGCGCGGGGGCGCCGGCCCATGCGGCGGGGCTGCTCGACGGGCTCGTGGCGCTGCCGGAGGTGCGCAGCCACGTGAGCGCCGCGGTGCGCGTGGGCGAGCGGCGCTGGAACCTGCAGCTGCACAACGGCACGACGGTGATGCTGCCCGAGGGCGCCGTGCCGCAGGCGCTGGCCAAGCTCGCGGAGCTGCAGACGGCCGACGGGCTGCTCGACCGGCCGCTGGCCAGCGTCGACCTGCGCCTGCCCGACCGCATGGCGATCCGTCCGCTCGCCGCCACCGCAGCCGCCCCCGGCGGGTCGGCCGCAGGCTCCTCGGGTCCGGGTGGCGCAGGCCCCGCGCCGGCCGCGCCGAGGAACCCGGCATGAACCAGGTGTCGCGCAAGCCCCTGCAGCCCGGCGCGTCCGGGCCCGGCGCCGGCCTCCCCGACGATGCCGATCCGCCGCCGCGCCGGCCGCAGCGGGCCGGCTCGTTCGGCGTGCTCGACATCGGCAGCACCAAGATCACCTGCCTGATCGGGCGCTGCGAGGCGGACGGGTCGCTGCGCGTGCTCGGCTCGGGCTGGCAGCGCTCGCGCGGGGTGCGCTCCGGCGGCATCGTCGATCTCGAGGAGGCGGAGCGCGCCATCCGCGCCGCCGTCGGGCAGGCCGAGGAGATGGCCGACACGCGGCTGCGCGCGGTGGTGGTCAACCTGTCGTGCGGCGCGCCGACGAGCCGGCTGTTCAACGTGGTGTGGCCGGTGGGCGGTCGAGTGGTGGCCGACTCCGACGTGCGGCGCATGGTCGCCGAGGGGCGCGCGCGCGCGCAGACGGAGGGCCGGGAGATCATCCACGCGATGCCGGTGGCGTTCTCCGTCGACGAGGTGGCCGGCGTGGCCGACCCGCGCGGCCACCACTGCGACCAGCTCAGCGCGCGGCTGCACGTGATCGACGGGGCCGCCACCAGCCTGCGCAACGTCGCAGCCGCCATGGCGCGCTGCGACCTCGACATCGCCGAGCTGGTGTCCGCGCCGTTCGCGGCCGGGCTGTCGTGCCTGGTGGCCGACGAGCGCGAGCTGGGCGCCACGGTGGTCGACATGGGCGGCGGCGTCACCGCGATGGCGGTGTTTGCAGAGGGCCAGCTGCTGCACACCGCCCAGCTGCCGATCGGCGGCCTGCACGTCTCGCGCGACCTCGCGGGCGTCCTCTCCACCCCTCTCGCCAGCGCGGAGCGGCTGAAATGCATGTACGGCAACGCCGAACCGAGCCCGGACGACGAGCGCGAGATGCTGACCGTGCCCCAGGTCGGGGAGGACGACCACCACTTCGCCCGCGTGCCGCGCGCCATGGTGGTGGGCATCATCAAGCCTCGACTGGAGGAGACGTTCGAGCTGGTGCGCGACCGGCTCGAGGCCGCGGGTCTGGGCCGGGCCGCGGGCAGCCGCGTCGTGCTCACCGGGGGCGCCAGCCAGATGGTCGGCGCGCGCGAGATGGCGCACCGCATCCTCGGCCGCCAGGTCCGCCTCGGCCGGCCGGCGACGCTGCGCGGGCTGCCGGATGCGGCGTCCGGGCCGGGCTTTGCCACCGCCGCGGGGCTGCTTGCCTGGGCGGCCGGGTCGGGGCGCGCGCTGGGCGACCTCGACCTCGACGCCGAGCGGCCGGCGGGGCTGATGCGCCGCATCGTCAACTTCCTGCGCGAGAAGGTGTGAGCGCGCGCCCCGCCCCGGCCTGAGGCCGACGCCCCCCGGGCCTGCCGGCCCGGGGCCGGTCCCTTCCCTCCCGTGGCCCGGCGCCCTGCCGGCCCGCCACCCCGCCACGCACCACGCCATCCATCCTGCCGCCCTGGAGAGATCCCGAATGACGCTGAACCTCACGATCCCGCAGACCCTGCACACCGACTTCACCCCGCGCATCACCGTGATCGGCGTGGGCGGCGGCGGCACCAACGCGGTCGACAACATGATTGCGCTCGATCTGCAGGGCGTGGACTTCGTGGTCGCCAACACCGACGCCCAGCAGCTCACGCACAGCCGTGCCGACCGTCGCATCCAGCTCGGCCCGCACCTGACGCAGGGCCTCGGCGCGGGTGCCAAGCCGGAGATCGGGCGGGCGGCGGCCGAGGAGGCGTCCGAGGAGCTGGCGCGCCACCTGGAAGGCGCGCACATGGTGTTCATCACCGCGGGCATGGGCGGCGGCACCGGCACCGGGGCGGCGCCGGTGATCGCGCGCATGGCCAGGGAGCGCGGCATCCTCACGGTCGGCGTGGTGACCAAGCCGTTCACCTTCGAGGGCGGCCGGCGCGCCAAGGCGGCCGAGGCCGGGCTGATCGAGCTGCAGAGCTACGTCGACACGCTGATCGTGATCCCCAACCAGAACCTGTTCAGGCTCGCCAACGAGCGCACGGGCTGGAAGGAGGCCTTCAAGATGGCCGACCACGTCCTCTACATGGGCGTGCGCGGCGTCACCGATCTGATGGTGGCGCCCGGGCTTGTGAACCTCGACTTCGCCGACATCCGCACCGTGATGGCGGAGATGGGCAAGGCGATGATGGGCACCGGCGAGGCCGAGGGCGAGAACCGCGCCA
>CAXSER010000052.1:0-11463 GCA_964236315.1 uncultured Acetobacteraceae bacterium
GCAGGTATGGCCGGCGCCACGTCCGCGGGGGCTTGGTCGGGGGCGGGCAGCGCGAGAACGCCGGGGGCGGGCCTGGCCGCGTCGGCGAGGCGCTGCTCCATCCAGCGGCGGAAGCCCGGCACGGGGGAGAGGGTGGCGAAGCGGCGGAGCTGGGGCAGCTCGGTCTTCAGCTCCTCGACCACCTGCTTGATCAGGAAGTTGCCGAAGCTGACGCCGCGCAGGCCGTCCTGGCAGTTGGAGATCGAGTAGAAGATCGCGGTGTCGGCGCGGCCGGCGAGCCTGCGGCGCTCCTCGTCCAGGGTGGCGCGGTCGGTCTCGTCGTCGCGCGCCAGCAGGGGCTGCACGGCGGTGGCCAGGCCCTCGGTGAGCGCCACCTCGACGAAGATCAGCGGCTCGCCGGGCAGGGCGGGGTGGAAGAAGGCGAAGCAGCGGCGGTCGGGCGCCAGGCGGCGGCGCAGGTCGCTCCAGCCGGCGATCTCGTGCACCGCCTCGTAGGTGATGAGCTTCTCCAGGGTGGCGGCCGGGGTCTGCCAGTCGATGCGGCGCAGCTCCAGGAAGCCGCGGTTGAACCACGAGCCGAACAGGTGGCGCAGGTCGGTGTCGAGCGGGCGCAGCGCCTTGTCGTTGCGCGCGCGCGCGAGCAGGTCGCGGCGCATCGCCACCAGGGCCGCGGTGCCACCGGGGCTCATGTTCATGCGGCGCAGCAGCTCCTGGCGCGCGGGCTCGGCGGCGTCGAACAGGCGCGAGGCGGTGTGCGCGTCGGGCGCGGCGAGGTAGGCCTCGGCGGCGGCGCGCAGGGCGACGGGATCGGGACCGAAGCCGTCGGACAGGAAGCGGTAGAACTCCAGGAGCTGCGGGTCGGACAGCGCGCGTGCGGCGGCCTGCAGCTCGCGCGCCACGGCGGCGCCGGAGGCCTCGCCGCGCTGGGACAGCATGGCGTGGGTGAGCAGGCGGGCGCGGTCGAGCGGGTCGGCGCCGGGGTCGGGGACAGACGCGTAAGGGGTGCCGCGGTCGGCGATCGAGGCCCAGAGACGGTCGAGCCAGTTGCGCGAGCTGCCTGAGGCGGTGGTCGCCATGGTCGCGATCCTTCGTGCGGTGCCCCGGGTCGCGGGGTCGCGACAGCGTAGCGCGAAGCGCGGCGGGCGGGAACCGCGCAGGGCCCGGGTGCGGGAAGGAAGCAAGGTTGAGGCTCTGCCTCAAACTCCGCCAAAGGCTCGCCTTTGGAAACCTGGACTTAGAAACAGGGGCGGCTTCCTGCGGTGGCCCTTCCGACGATCCAGGCGGACCGTCGGAACCTTCGGCCACCTCCGCCTGGCGGGTCTCCGGGCGTAGCTGGCCGAAGGTTCCGATGGCCCTCTTGGGCCATTGGAATGGCCAGCGGAGGGAGAGCCCGGCCTTGCTTCCTGCAGGCGTCAGGCCCGGCGGGCGGACAGGGAGAAGGCGAGCGGCAGCCAGGGCTGATCGGGCCAGCGGAACATGCGGTCCGGGTCGGCGCGCAGGCCGTCGTACAGGCGCCAGGGGATGGCGTCGTGCTCGTGCAGGAACTCCAGGGCCAGGCCGGCGCGGGCAAGGGCGGTGACGATGGCGCCGAGGGGATGCTGGAAGGTGTACATCCGGGTGTTGGTCAGGGTCGCGGCCGGGTCGGCGTAGTCGGCGGGGTCGTCGGAGAGGATGGGCCCGGCGGCGAAGTAGGGCGTGTCGGGGCGGAAGCAGGGGCCGTCGTCGCAGCGCAGCGAGAGGGCGCAGGGATGGCCGTCGGCAAGGTAGAGGCGGCCGCCGGGTGCCAGGAAGTGCGCGACGATGCCGGCCCAGCGGTCGATGTCGGGGAGCCACATCAGCGCGCCCCAGGAGACGAGGACCAGGTCGAAGGCGGCGGGGGCGTCGAGGGCGGCGGGGGCGTCGTGGAGGTCGGCCGCGACGAAGCGGGCGCGGGGCGAGAGGCCGAGCTCGTCGGCGAGGGCGCGGGCGGCGGCGACGGCGGCGGGGGAGAAGTCGAGGCCGGTGACGACGGCGCCCTGGCGTGCGAGGACGAGGCTGTCATAGCCGAAGTGGCACTGCAGGTGCAGGACGCGCAGGCCGGAGACGGGGCCGAGCTCGGCGTGCTCGATCGGGTAGAGCCGGGCGGTGCCGGCGCGCAGGGCGGCGACGTCGTAGAAGGCGGAGCGGAGGTGGATGGGCACGGACTCGTCCCAGGCGGCGAGGTTGGCGGCGTGCCAGTCGGGGGGTGCGCTCATGGCGGGGAGGGTGGCACCGTCGGGAGCGGCGGCAAAGCGGGCGGGCGGAGGAGGGTTGGATGGGGTTCGGATGGTTGTGGCATCGTCCGCGTGCGGTGCCGCGGGCGGGCCTGCTGCTCGGCGTGGTGTTCGCCTGCGCCGGTGCGGACGCGCTGGCGCCGGCGGCGGAGCGGGCGATCCTGCCGGTGCACCAGGCGCTGCAGCGGGTGCGAGTGGCGCAGGAGCAGGCGGGAGCGCCGCGGGACCTGGCGGAGCGGCTGGTGCGACTTGGCGCGCTGGACCAGGCGGGGCGGGAGGAGATGCCGTCCGTCGACCTGTCTCTGCTGCCGGAGGCGGAGCGCGTGCCGGCGTCGGAGGCGATGTGGCGCGAGGTCAACGCCCAGGACGCGGCCGACCAGGAGGCGCTGGTGGCGCTGCTGCCGGCGGAGGGGTGGTTCACCTCGGACCGGGTCGGGGAGGCGGCGTTGAGGGCGGCCTGGGAGGTGGTGCAGCACGCGACGGGGAACCTGGCGCTGATGCGGACGGTGCTGGGGCGGATGACGGCGGCCGTGCAGGCGCGGCTGGTGGCGCCGGACGACTACGGCAAGCTGTTCGACCGAGTGGCGATGCTGGAGGGCAGGCCGCAGAGCTACGGCACGCAGTTCAAGTGCGTCGACCATGCGTGGCGGCGCTACGAGATGCTGGAGCCGGAGCACGTGGACGAGCGGCGCCGCGCGCTCGGCATGAGCGGGACGGCAGAGGAGGCGGCGGCGAGGGTCGCGGCGTATCCGCCGTGCTACTTCGGGAAGTAGTGGCTGTGGAGAAAATCCCTCCGCGTCCCTCGGCCGAATGGCTGCCGTCCGGCGGCTCGTGTCTCAGGCGGTGGTAGGTGCCTTGCTGGCCAGCAGCAGGGGCCATGCCTCGGCAAGCAGTGCGGCTGCAGGAATGCCTGCGAGGCGTGACGGGCGGGCTTCCGGGTGGGCGTCCAGGTAGGCGCCGACGAGGTGATACCCGACGGTGTATCCCGTCCAGCGCGGGATCGCGTCACCGCCGTGCTCGTGGCCGTAGAACCAGGCGGCATGGTCGTATTCGCGACCGTCCAGCATCGGCTCGATGCGTGCCAGGACGGCGGGCCATTGGTGCGGCGCCAGCACGTGGCTCCATGGCCGGCCGCCGCCGTCGTTGACCTCGCGGTCGAAGCGGTCGCACAGGCCCTCGCTGACCAGCGCCGAGCCCATGCCGCGCGCGTATCCTTCGGCCGCGAAGCGGAGGCAGTGGTAGAGCTCGTGCGTGAGCATGCGGCAGAAATCTCCCGCATCAAGGCTTTTCGCGAAGGCGGGATTGTCCGGGTCGAGCGTAATGCAAAGGCAGTGGGGGCTATAGGCGCGACCACCCATGCCGAATGCCGGGATGCAGCCAGCGGGCGTGCGCTGGACCAAGATGTCGACCCGGGGCATTGCGATGTCGGGCGAGAGCACGGCGGCGATCCGGTCGTGGGTGGCGCGTGCCTCGTCGATGAGGCGATCACGCCAGGAGACCAGAGGGGCTTCCGCCTCGAGAAAGTGCAGGGTCCAATGCATCGGACGATGATCTCCGGGACACTCTGGCAAGGCCTGAGACCCGCTGGCGCAGACTGGATCGCATACGGCAAGCATGCGACCGAATGGATGCGGCGGCAACCGTCGCGGCGAGGTGCCGCTCGCTTGGGACATCGCCCGAGAGCGGGAACGGTCGCGGCCTGCCTGCGAGGGCCGCCACAGTCTGGCCTCTGGACTTCCTTGCTCAAGCAGGGCCAGACCAGGGGCGGCTCGCCCCTGGCGGGTCTGGGCAGAGCCCAGGCTTGCTTCCCTTCTCCTATGCCTCGGCGATGGCCTCGCGCTGCATCTCCAGGGTGAGCCAGCGCTCCTCGGCGGACTGCAGCTGGGTCTCGGCGGCGGCGAGGCTGGCGGAGGCGGCCTGGAAGCGCTTGTTGTCGCGGGCGTAGAGCGCGGGGTCTGAGAGGGTGGCGCGCAGGCGGGCGGCCTCGGCCTGGAGCTTCTCCATCTGCAGCGGCAGCTCGGCAAGATCGCGCTGGTCGCGGAACGACATCCTCGGGCGCGAGGGGGCGGAGGAGAGCGCGCGGCGGCCGTTGGCACGGAGCGCGGGGGTGGCGGCATTGCCGGGGGTGAGGGCCGGGGTGCCGCGCTGGATCAGCATGTCGGTGTAGCCGCCGGCATACTCGATCCAGGCGCCGTCGCCCTCGGCGGCCAGGGTGGAGCTGACGACGCGGTCGAGGAAGTCGCGGTCGTGGCTGACGAGCAGGACCGTGCCCTTGTACTCGCCGAGCATCTCCTGCAGCAGGTCGAGGGTCTCCAGGTCGAGGTCGTTGGTGGGCTCGTCGAGGACCAGGAGGTTGGACGGGCGGGCGAGGGCGCAGGCCAGCATGAGGCGGCCGCGCTCGCCGCCGGAGAGCACGCCGACGGGGGTGCGCGCCTGCTCCGGGCGGAACAGGAAATCCTTCATGTAGCCGATGACGTGGCGCTTCTGGCCGGCGACCATGACCTGGTCGCCGCCGCCGCCGGTCAGGGTGTCCTGCAGGGTGACGGCGGGGTCCAGCGTGGCGCGAAGCTGGTCGAGGGTGACCATCTCCAGCGAGGCGCCGACGGTGATCCGCCCGGCATCCGGGGCGAGCCGGCCGGTCATCAGGTTGAGCAGCGTGGTCTTGCCGGCACCGTTGGGTCCGACGATGCCGAGTCGGTCGCCGCGCAGCAGGCGCATGGACAGGTCGGCGACGACCGGACGCTCGCCGTAGGACTTGCTGACGTGCTCGGCGACGGCGACCAGCTTGCCGGAGATCTCCGCGGTGGCGGCCTCCAGCTTCAGGCCGCCGGTGGCCTTGCGGCCCTCGCGGTGGGACTGGCGCAGGGCGGCGAGCTCGCCCACGCGGCGGACGTTGCGCTTGCGGCGCGCGGTCACGCCGTAGCGCATCCAGTCCTCCTCGCGCCTGATCTGGCGGCCGAGCTTGTGCTGGTCGGCCTCCTCCGTCTCCAGCACCTCGTCGCGCCAGGCCTCGTACGCGGCGAACCCCTGGTCGAGGCGGCGGACGATGCCGCGGTCGAGCCAGGCGACGTTGCGCGACAGGTTCTGCAGCATGCGGCGGTCGTGGCTGATCAGCACGATGCCGGCGCGCTGGCTGCCCAGCTCGGCCTCCAGCCACTCGATGGCGGGCAGGTCGAGGTGGTTGGTGGGCTCGTCGAGCAGCAGGATGTCGGGCGAGGGCGCCAGCGCGCGGGCCAGGGCGGCGCGGCGGGCCTCTCCGCCGGACAGGTTGGCCGGATGCTCGGTGCCGTCGAGGCCGAGGCGGTCGAGCAGGGCGCGGCCGCGGTAAGGATCGTCGTTGGGACCGAGGCCTTCCAGCACGTAGTCGAGCGTGGAGGCCGCGTCGCCGAAGTCGGGCTCCTGGGCCATGGTGCGCAGGGTGGCGCCGGGCTGCAGGAAGCGGGTGCCGCTGTCGGGCAGGATCTGGCCGGCGGCGATCTTGAGCAGCGTGGACTTGCCCGAGCCGTTGCGGCCGACGAGGCAGAGGCGCTCGCCGGCGCCGACGGCCAGTTCGGCGCCGTCGAGCAGGGGCGCGGTGCCGAGCGAGAGACGGATGTCCTGGAGCAGGAGAAGGGGCGGGGCCATGGGCGGGGTTTTGACCTGTCGGGCGGGGGGAAAGCAAGCAAGGCCAAAGGCTCCGCCTCTGGACTCCGCCAAAGGCTCGCCTTTGGAAACCGAAACTTAAGAGAGGCCGGTCCAGGGCGGCTCGCCCTGGCGGGTTCCAGGGCAGAGCCCTGGCCTTGCTCACTGCCCCTTAACCGCGCGCGTGCAAGCTGGTCGCGACGGGTCCGGAGGCGCGCAGTGCTGGAGGAGAGGTTCGAGGCCGCGCTGCTGCTGCACGAGGCAGGCGCGCTGGACGCGGCGGAGGCGGCATACCGCGCGGTGCTGCTCGAGGCGCCGGGGCATGCGGACGCGCTGCACATGCTGGGCCTGCTGGCGGACCAGCACGGCAAGGGCGAGGCGGCGGTGTCGCTGATCGGGCGCGCGATCGCGCTGTCGCCGGGACGGGCGTACGCGCATGCGAACCTGGGCAACGCGCTGCTCCGGCTGGGGCGAGCGGGCGAGGCGGTGGCGTCGCACCGGCGGGCGGTGACGCTGCGGCCGGACTCGGCGCCGATGCTGGGCAACCTGGTGGCCGCGCTGCTGGCGGCGGGCGATCGCGAGGCGGCGGTGGCAACGGCGCGGCGGCTGGTGGCACTGGCGCCGGATTCGGCAGATGCGTGGCTGCGGCTGGGCGAGGCGCTGCCGGCGGCGGAGGGGAAGGGCGCGGAGGACGCGCTGCGGCGCTGCGTGGCGCTCGACCCCAGGAGTGCGGAGGCCTGGTACAACCTGGGGTGCCTGGCGATGGCGGGGGGCGACGGCGTGGCGGCGGCCGGGCTGTTCCGCGCGGCGCTGGGACTGCGGCCGGCGTGGGCGCAGGCACGCACGAACCTCGGGGTGGCGCTGCACCGGCTGGGGCTGCTGGCGGAGGCGGCGGAGTGCCACCGGGCGGCGATCCGCGACGACCCGGAACTGGCGGGGGCGCACCACAACCTCGGCTGCGTGGCGCTGGCGCGCAACCGGATGGACGAGGCGGCGGAGAGCTTCCTGGCGGTGCTGGCGCTGCGGCCGAACGACGGTCCGGCGCGGTTCGCACTGTGCGCGTCGCGGCTGCCGATGCTGTACCGCGACGAGGCGGAGATCGGGCGCAGGCGGGCGGAGTACGCAGCGGAGCTGTCGGCGCTGGCGGCGGCGCAGGAGGACGCGGCCGCGAGCCTGGCGACGGGGGTCGGCAGCAGCCCGCCGTTCTTCCTGGCCTACCAGGGACAGGACGACCGGGCGCTGCAGGCGGCGTATGGCGCGCTGTGCTGCCGACTGGTCGAGGCGGCGTACGGCTCGGCGCAGGCACCGCGGCCGGCGGCGGACGGGCGGATCCGGGTCGCGGTGGTGAGCGGCTTCTTCTGCCGGCACACGGTGTGGTCGCTGCTGCTGCGGGGCTGGCTGGAGCGTCTCGACCGCGCGCGGTTCGTGGTCAGCGCGTTCCACACCGGGAGCGAGACCGACGCGGTGACGGCGCAGGCGGCAGGGCTCGCAGACCGGTTCGTGTCGGGGGCGCGGCCGCTCGCGGCATGGCGGGAAGCGGTGCTGGCAGGCGAGCCGGACGTGGTGCTGTACCCGGAGATCGGCATGGACCCGGTAGCGGCGCATCTGGCGGCGCATCGGCTGGCGCCGGTGCAGGCGATGTCGTGGGGGCACCCGGTGACCAGCGGGATGCCGAGCATCGACCTGTTCCTGTCGAGCGCGCTGATGGAGCCGGCGGACGGCGACGCGCACTACACCGAGCGGCTGGTCCGTCTGCCCGGCCTGGGGACCTGCTACGAGCCGGAGGCCGCGGACGTGGCGCCGGCGTCGCGGGCGTCGCTGGGGCTGCGCGAGGAGGCTGTGGCGTTCTGGTCGGGGCAGGCACTGTACAAGTACCGGCCGGCGCACGACGCGGTGTTCGCGCGCATCGCGGCCGGGGTGGGTGACTGCCAGTTCGTGTTCATCGAGTTCGCGCGCGAGCCGGAGGTCACCGCACTGTTCCGGACGCGGCTGGAGCGGGCGTTCGCCGCGTACGGGCTCGAGGCGGCGCGGCACTGCGTGTTCCTGCCCTCGCTCGGCGCGGAGGCGTTCGTGGCGGCCATCGGGGCGTGCGACGTGGTGCTCGACACCCTCGGCTGGTCCGGGGGCAAGTCGACGCTGGACGGCCTGGCGCAGGCGCGGCCGGTGGTGACGCTGCCGGGTCCGCTGATGCGCAGCCGGCACACGGCGGCGATCCTGGCGCGCATCGGGGCGCCGGAGCTGATCGCGGGCAGCGAGGACGAATACGTGGCGCTGGCGGCGCGGCTCGGGCGCGACGCCGGTGCGCGGGCGGCGGCGGCGGCGCGGGTGCAGGCGGGACGGCACCGCGCGTTCGGCGACCGGCGCTGCATCGAGGCGATGGAGGACGTGCTGGAACAGGCGGTGCGAGGCGTGGCCGACGGTGTGGCGGGCGGCGCAGGGCCGCGGGGGAGGCGAGGATCTCCCATACGGCCGGCCGTGTTGACGCCCGCGCGGTGATCCCCGACCCTTGGGGCACAGCAGGAGAACACCGCATGGCCAGCCTCACCTTCGTCCGCCCGGACGGCTCGCAGCAGGTCGTGGAGGCGCGCGACGGCATCAGCGTCATGCAGGCCGCCGTCAACGAGGGGATCGACGGCATCGTCGCGGAGTGTGGCGGCAACGCGATGTGCGCGACCTGCCACGTCTACGTCGACCCCGCCTGGGAAGCGAAGGTGCCGGCGATCAAGCAGGACGAGGAGGACATGCTCGACAGCACGGCCAGCGAGCGCAAGCCGAACAGCCGGCTGAGCTGCCAGATCGACATGACGCCGGCCCTGGACGGGCTGGTCGTGCACCTGCCGGAGTCGCAGATCTAAGGGGCTGCCGTGGAGCCGGCTGCAACCGGGCGTTTCCACAGGAAGGCGAGGACCTTCTTTTTCTAAGGAAAAAGAAGCAAAAAGACTCGGCCCGTTCAGCTGCGGAAGCGCGTGCGGCTCCGAGTCCTTATGGGCAAAGGTTCTTTGGTTCTTTCTTTCAAGAAAGAACATGCTTCCTGCTCGTCGTGGCGCACGGGACGGAACCGGCAGATCCATGACAGGCACCGCGACGGTGCGGGATGCGGCCGCCAGCCGACACAGGCAAGACACCGCAACGGCACAGGGCGCGGCGGCCCTCATCGCCCAGGCGGCTCATCGCTCCGCAAGACTTCCGGACGCGTCGCGCGTGCGCGCCCGGCCAGGTGTCCGGCCCGCCGGCTACCCGGCGGTCTCCGGGACCAGCCTGCCGGTTGGGCCGGACTTCGCCGCGATGTCCGCGTCGGTGAGCGGCCGCCAGGCGCCGCCGGCGAGGATCTCGCTCGGGCGGAAGCGCGCCTTGTAGGCCATCTTGCGACTCTCGGGGACCCAGTAGCCGAGGTAGACGTAGGCAAGGCCGAGCGCCTTCGCGCGCGCGACCAGCCACAGGATCGCGAAGGTGCCGAGCGAGCGCCTGTCGTGCTCGGGCGCGAAGTAGCTGTAGACGGCGGACAGGCCGTCGCCGAGTCGGTCGGCGAGGCAGGCGCCGATCAGCTGGTCGTCGGGGTCGCGGAACTCGACCAGGAAGGTCTCGATCGGCGTGTCCTCGACCATGGCGCGGTAGTCGTAGAAGCTCATGGTGGCCATGTCGCCCTCGCCGTGGCGCGCCTGCTGGTAGCGCTGGAACAGGGCGAACTGCTCGGCGGTGGCGCGCGAGGCGACCTCGGCGCCGACGACGGCGGCGTTGACGCGGGCGATGCGGCGCAGGGTGCGGTCCGGCGCGAAGCTCGCCTCGGGGATCCGGATCGGGATGCAGGCGTTGCAGGCCGGGCAGACCGGCGCGTAGGCGATGTTGTGGCTGCGTCGGAAGCCGGCGCGCGACAGGCGGTCGTGCAGGGCGTCGGCGTCGGGACCGGTGATCTCGGTGACGACCTTGCGCTCTGTGCGGCCGGCGACGTACGGGCAGGGCAGCGGCGCCGTCGTGTAGAAGAACTGCGGGCGGCGCGGCGGCTTGTACGACAGGCGCGAGCCGGCGGCGTCCAGCCCAGGCGGGATCGTGGGGCGCGACATGGGCGTCAGGCGGCCGCGCGGCGGGTCGGGTGGATGGCGTGCGGCGCGAGCGCGTCGGCGCGCAGGACGGCGACCCCGCCCAGCATGTCGTGCAGCGCGCGGTGGCGCGGCGTCACCAGGACGACCAGCAGCGGCAGGCCGCCCGAGGCCAGGGTGAGCCAGTAGCCGGCGGTGTAGAGCAGCGCCTGAAGCCCATCGGGCGGCGCCAGGGTGCCATCGCTGCGCACCGCGAGCCCGGCGAACGCCTGCCCGGGGGTGGCGCCGAAGCCCGCGACGCACAGCCAGGTGTAGAGGAACGGCACCGCCGGCAGCGCGGCGAGCAGCGGCAGACCAAGCCCGAGGGTCAGCAGGCCGAAGGCGAGCAGCACGACGTGCAGCACCATGAGGCCGACGGCGAGCAGCACTGCGTCGAGGCCCCAGGAGAGCAGGCGGCGCGCGATCACGCCGCGCGTCAGCAGGTCGGGAGTCCTGGTCATGGCGTCAGCTCCACGGTGGCTGAGACCGCATCTGGGGTCGGGCCGAGCGGTATGGTAGCGCCGTCCGCCCAGCGCCGCAGCATGTTCCACGCGAACCGGCTCAGCGGGTGGCCGCTTTCCCCGGGCGCGATCATGAAGCGGCTGCGGTCGAGGTCGGAGAGGTCGTACACCCCGCGGTAGCCGGCGCCGTGGCGGGACTCGAAGCGGCCGAGCGTCCCGTTGCCGCCGCGGAACAGGGTGGTGTCGTCGCCGGGCACGGCGATGCGGCGGCTGGCCAGCCGGCCGATCACGGGCAGCGCGCCGAGCAGGGGGTCGGCGAACACCGCCTGGTGGGCTGCGCCCCAGCGCCAGGCGGCGGGATCGGCGCCGAAGCGGGGCGTGAGTGCCGCCACGGACTCGGCGAGGGCGTCGGCCAGCACCGGCGCGCACGGGCCGGCACACCAGTACGCCGAGTCCGGATGCGGCGGCACGAGGAGGGACGCGGCGAAGTCCTCCCAGGAGCCGCGCTGCGCCTCGTCGACGTGGCGGCGGGCGAGGACGTCGGACACGAAACGCTGCACCCAGGCGTTGAACACCAGCGGCGCCGGGCTGTCCGCGGCCATCGTGCCGTCCCAGCCCCGCAGCAGGTCCTGCGCGGCGCGGGCGGGGCCCGGGGGAATGTCGGCCGCGCGCAGCACGGGCAGCACGGCGGCGGCGAAGCTGCTGCCGCCGTCGGCCTGCATCGCGGCGAAATCGGCGATCGCGGCGTGCGGCAGGCCGGCGAGGCGCTCGCGGATTCGCCGTGCCCGCCAGTCGCCGTCGGCATCGCGGCCGAGGTCGACGGGGAAGCCGGTGCCGACGGTGGGCTCGTTGCCGTTGAGCAGCACGCCACTTGACGGGGCGACGAAGTGCGGCAGGGCGTCGCCGCTGGCCTCGCCGGTCCAGTCGTGCAGGCCGTCGGCGCCGGCGACAGGGAGGGCGCCGGTGCCGAACGGCCCGCCGGCGCCGGCGCGCACCGGCACGCGGCCGGTGGTGAACAGGGCGATGCGGTCGCGGTCGGCAACCAGCAGGTTC